>JAHQVL010000294.1 GCA_019634345.1 Rhodothermaceae bacterium | reverse complement strand
GACCCTTCGGCAGGCTGCTGATGACATCTCGCTTGTCACCCCGACCTTCTGGAGGGGTCTATGCATAGATTCCTCCACAAGGTCGGAATGACATCAAGAGAGGTCATCGCCTTTTCCTGGACACGAGTAAAGTGACTGACGAAGTAAAAGCACCGCTTTTCTAGAGGTCTCGGTACGACAAGATTAAACGCGCGCTTTTTAATACAACGTAAGCCGCATATTGCTATTTCTGAAGCGGAGCTTCGATGCCATCAATACTGGTCGCATTCTTCTGGTGCTGGTATGCCTTGATCTTGTCAGCACCCATCTTTTCCGCCCAGTTTGTGAGTTGATCCCTGTTGCCTTCAAAAGACATAAAGGGTACGGCGAAACCGCAGGAGTCTTGCGTTTTGTAGACATCAGCAACGATCAGTTGCCTCGCTCCCGGGAGCGGGGTAAAGAGATTGATTAGCGTAGACCACTCCTTGGAATCCGGTAGAACTGAGCGCCCTTTACCATATAGCCTCAGGATATTGGGTGGGCCTTGAAAAGCGCAAAACATAAACGTGATTCTTCCATTTTGCGTCACGTGAGCCGCGGTTTCATTGCCTGAACCGGTTAAATCCAGGTAAGCGACTTTATTTGGTGAAAGAACCCTAAAGCAATCAAGTCCTTTTGGCGAGAGGTTGATAGAGCCTGTGTCTTCAATCGGACAGGTTGCTACAAAAAACATGTGTTGATTCTCGATAAACGCCTGTTGTTTTTCGGTAATGCAATCACTGAATTTGGCCATGAGAACGTAATGCTGTTTGGGTTGTGATTATTGCTCATCAAGAAGAGCCTGTACAGACTCATACCTTTCTAAGAGTAACTTTTCGAAATACAAGAGGTCCTGCATAGCCGGTACAGCAGAGCCTCCCTGGCCATAAAGCATTTTGATGATGCGTCCGACCGTCTCATTGTGGACCGTATTGAGCTGGGAAAGTTGCGTCAGGGAAGCCACTAATTCTGGATCCATGTACACGGGTACCTGGGTGGCCAATGCGGTCGTGGGGGCTTTAAGAGGGAAGTATACAAGAACCTAAATCAAATAGTTACAGAAAAGAGCGAGGAGTTCTTCATCGGCTTTCCCCTTGACGTTTCGAACTCGACAGGGTAACTTCACGATCTTTATCAGAACTATAATATTTTTAGCGTCAACATGAGTGAGTCCACAGCCGCCGCCGGTCCCTCGCGGTTAACTGGTTTTTTGAATGCGGTAGAGCGAATTGGCAATGCATTGCCCCATCCAGCAACGTTGTTTGCTATATTTGCCCTCCTCGTTATTGTGTTGTCCGGCTTTTTTAGCCTCTTTGACCTGTCTGTAGTTAATCCTGGTACCGGGGAAGTTATACGGCCCGTAAACTTGATGTCAACAGAGGGGTTGCATCGCATTCTGACCGAGATGCTGGATAACTTTACGGGATTTGCTCCTCTGGGGACTGTGCTTGTCGCCATGTTGGGCATCGGGGTAGCGGAGCGAAGTGGGTTGATTGGAGCAGTGCTTCGATTGTTGGTAATGTCTGCGCCCAAAGGGCTACTCACGTTTGTGATTGTGTTTTCGGGGGTATTGTCAAATACAGCCAGTGAAGTTGGATATGTGCTCCTCGTGCCTTTGAGTGCTATCATTTTCCTTGCTGTTGGCCGGCATCCTATTGCTGGACTAGCCGCTGCGTTTGCAGGGGTATCTGGTGGATACAGTGCAAACTTGCTGTTGGGAACGGTAGACCCCCTCTTGGCGGGGTTGTCCCAGGAAGCGGCTCAGATTATTGATGCTGAGTATACCGTGAACGCTGCGGCCAACTTCTACTTCATGTTTGTTTCGACATTCTTTATTGCAGCTATGGGGACCTGGGTCACGGAGAAAATCGTGGTACCCCGGTTGGGAGATTATGAGGGCGATGCTGAAGCGGAAGAAATCAAACCGCTGAGTTCGGAAGAGTACCGGGGGTTGTGGTATTCATTAGTCAGTATCCTGGTTTTGAGTGGCCTGGTGTTATGGGGATTAATTCCTGAGGATGGATTTTTGAGAGAAGCCGAAACCGGTAGCTTGTTGCGGTCGCCCTTTATGAAGGGAATCGTTGCATTTATCTTTATTTCTGCAAGCATCGCAGGGATTGCATACGGTATTGGCGCAAAAACTATAAAAAGCGACTCCGATGTGATGAATGGCATGGGCAAGGCCATGTCTACGCTTGGGGTGTATATGGTACTTGTGTTCTTTGCAGCGCAATTCGTTGCCTATTTTAAGTGGACGAACCTTGGTCTTATCTTTGCGATTAAAGGCGCTGAATTGCTGCAGGCATCCGGATTAGGGCCCATACCCCTCATGATCGCCTTCATCTTTTTGTCTGCATTCATCAACCTAACGATTGGAAGCGCGTCTGCGAAGTGGGCCATTATGGCGCCCGTGTTCATCCCGATGTTTATGCTGCTGGACTATTCACCGGAGTTGGTGCAAGCTGCGTATCGAGTAGGGGATAGCGCTACAAATATCATTTCTCCTATGATGTCCTACTTTGCCTTGATCGTTGCTTTTGTAGAAACGTATGATAAAAAGGCTGGTATTGGAACAGTCGTGGCCACCATGTTGCCCTATACCATCGCATTCTTAATTGTTTGGATTATATTGTTGGTCATCTGGATGCTTGTTGGGATTCCCCTGGGCCCTGACTCCCCGATGTTCCTTACTCCTTAATGAATCGAATTTGCGCGCATGCATTCGACCCGCTCGTTGCCGTTTGTGATTTCAAAGCTGACTAGTGACCTTAGCAGGTTAACGAGTAATCCTGGTCAGAGTGTTGTCTACACCAGGGACAGCATTCAAGGATTACTGCGTCTTGAAAGTAATCAACTATTCATTCAGTGGCGATTTACTCGGAAAATTGAGCACTACGGAATCGAGGTGAGGACAGATTCAGAAGAATATCCAATGCGGGAGCATGTAATCCCTATTTCAAAACTCTCTGAAGTTCGAGTTAGGCGGCGGAGATTCATGATACCTCCACGTCGAACATTGGTACTTGTATCATCTGATCTACAGGTCTTTGATCCACTAACTGGTGACGGAGAAGTGCCTGGGTTGGCCTTGCAGCATCCAGCAGAATTGGTGATCCAGGTGAGGCGGGCGGACCATCAGCTACTAGAGGAGTTTGCCAGCCAGTTACGTATGGCTATCAGTGAGCAGGTCCTTGATTCGTTAGAGCAGGATCTGAAACAGATCAATGGCCCCAAAAAACGCCTTGGCCCGTGAAACAATACCCCAACACTGGTTTACCAAGGCGAGATCCTACCGCCTTTATCGCAGTCAAATCAATCGTTGTTGATTTGATTGGTTTCGCGTTTTGCGTTTCGGGTTTCGTGTTAAGAGCAGCCCTAAAACTCGAAGCAAACCCGAAACTCGAAACCCGAAACCCGAAACACCTTATTGGATAGCATGTCGAAAAAGCAAAAGAGTAAACGAGCCGCTCGAGCTAAGAAAGAGAAAAAGAGCCCGGCTGTCGCTTCGACCCCTAATATCTGGGATCGTCAATCTTCTATCGTGAAACATGGGGTTTGCCTGGCGTTGTTGATTGCAGTCTCTTTCAGTTTCTTTGCGCCAATTCATTTTAATGGGAAGTCGTTGTTTGCCTACGACACGATAAGCTTTAAAGCAATGGCGAACGGGATGATGGAATATGAGGAAGAAACGGGGGAAAAGGCACTCTGGTCGCCAAACCCGTTTGGGGGAATGCCAGGATATATGATTTACTTCCCACTGGATATCATTCAGGCGGATGATATTCCGCGTGCCCTGCGCCAGGTCATATGGCCGTCCTCCCATTTGATCTTGCTCTTTTTTGGGATGTACTTCCTGGTTTTTTACCTGGTAAAAGATCACTGGGCTGCGATAATGGCGTCCATTGGATACGGTTTAACGACGTATATCCCCGTGATTCTAATGGCGGGCCACAATTCGAAATTTGTCACAATGGCATTTGCTCCGTGGCTGTTGTGGGCCTTTATCTATGCAATGCGAAAACCAGGCGTAAAGGCAAGTTTATTCTTTGCTATAGCAATGGCCGTCAACTTACGCGCTGGGCATATACAGATCACCTATTATGTAGCCTTTCTTATGGGGATCTGGTGGTTGGTTGAGGCTGTAGCTGCTTTTCGTTCCGGGACGCAGAAACAGTTTGGGCTGAGTACGCTGTGGCTGGCGCTTGGGTCGATTCTTTCCCTATTGATGGTAGCCCAGCCCTTTCTCTCTAATTTTGAATACAAAGAATATACAATTCGAGGAGCCGCTCCTGGGAGCACGTCTTCCGGCTTGTCGTGGGACTATGCGATGCGCTGGAGCCAGGGGGTTGGTGAATTGATGACGCTTCTAGTCTCGGATGCCTATGGTGGGGCAGATGCGTATTGGGGATTAAAGCCAGGGACGGGTGGGCCCCATTATGTTGGGAGCATTGTTATTGTCTTTGCCCTGCTTGCCACGTTCGCGATTCGCAACCGGGCTGTACTGTCGCTTTCGATTGCTGGATTTCTGATGGTGCTTTTTTCATTGGGCGAGTACTTCGAACTGTTGAACCGCCCCATGTTCAATTTCTTCCCTCTGTTCAGCAGCTTCCGAGTACCGGAGACGTGGCTCAGTATCGTGGCGATGATATTGGCTATTCTGGCTGCGTATGGCATGAAGTCAGCATTTGACCACATACGTCAACAAGGGGTCTCTTTCCCTTATTCACTTCGCGCGGTAGCTGCTGGAGTTGGCGTGCTGTTGCTGATCCTGCTTGCAAAAGATGCAATGTTTGAGTTTGAGCGGCCCAACGAAGTGCAAATGATTGCGCAGCAAATTGCGGTAAGCAACAATGTACCCATTTCGCATCCTCAAGTAATGCCCAATGCGGAGCAGTTTATAGCTGAAATAAAAGAGGAACGGAGCGAGCGATTTGGGAGCGATGCCTTGAGAAGCCTTCTGTTTTTGCTTGGAGCAGGCCTCGTGCTGTTTCTGTACAGAAGGCAGCAAATACCCGCCTTTGTTGCAGGCCTTCTTATAGCGTGCCTTGTTACAGTGGATCTGTATGGTGTAGGTAAGCGGTACTTTGACGAGGAAAGGCTGGATGTAGCCGACTCTGCGGATGAATTGGTCCAGGAATATGGGTTTGATACGTTTTTGATCAACAAGAAAAACGAGTTGGGGGGTAACGGGCACTTTAGGGCCCTGTCACTGATCGAAGGTGATCCTGTGACCATCGCTCGGCCCTCTTATCACTACGAGTCTCTTGGAGGCTATCACGGGGCCAAATTACGTCTCTATCAAGATTACCTGGAGCAGATTCTCTTTACACCAACTCGGATGCCAAACGACAATGGACTCGACATGCTCGATGTTCGTTATGTGATTGATCGGTCGCCATTACCCGGTGCTCGGGAAGTGTATAGGGATCCGCAAACAGGGGCTGTAGTGTCTGAGAGAACCCAGGTGCCTGGGCGTGCCTTTTTTGTTGGGAATATCGAGGTGATCGCCTCCGCTGAGGAGACCTGGGCCAGGTTGCAGGACCCCATGTTCAGTGTTTCTGATACGGCCATTCTCCATGACGACCAAGACGTCACCACTACAGCGATAGACTCCACGAGCGAGGTGTCTGCAGAATTGCAATCGCATTCTCCGAAGGAGATTCGCTGGAATGTAAACACGGATGCCGACCGTCTCCTTGTTATAAGTGAGATTTATTATCCCGCCGGTTGGAATGCTTACCTGGATGGCGAGGAAGTGCCTGTGCATCGGGTGAACTACTTACTGCGTGGTATTCAGGTACCCGCTGGAAGCCACGAGTTGGTGATGACGTTTGAACCTGCAAGCTATCAGATTGGCTACCTGGCTTCCTTGCTGTCGACGCTTTTTGCGTATGGAGGCCTTGCGGTACTCTTCGGGTTGGGCTATTTCCGCCGTAAAGATGCCCCGAAGGAAGCTGCCGAGGTATCATGATTTCCAAGAACCTTGATACCGTTCTAGGTTCTTCTACACCCTCATCTTCTGATGGTGGGCGGTATATCAAAAGTACAATCTACGGCGGGCTGGATGGCATTATCACCACGTTTGCTGTAGTTGCAGGTGTTGCAGGAGCGTCTCTATCGTCTGGTATTGTGCTTATCCTTGGATTTGCAAACCTTCTGGCGGACGGAATATCGATGGCCATCGGCGATTATTTGAGTACAAAGGCCGAGGTAGAATATGCTGATTCAAAAAGACAAATAGAAGCAGAAGCCATCGATGAAAATCCTGGCGATGTCAAGAAAGAGCTCACCAGTCTCTTTGTTGACAAGGGGATAACAGAAGAGGATGCCGAAATCCTTGAGTCTATTTATGCACGTTATAAGCACATTTGCCTGGATGTTGTAATGTTGGAGAAGTGGGGGGTGGTGAAGGAGAAAGAATCGCCCGTGATGAATGCACTTGTCACGTTTGCCTCGTTCGTCCTCTTTGGGTTCATGCCACTGGCAGCGTATCTGGCTGCGCATTACATTCCCGCTCTTGGTGCCCACACGTTTCTGGTTGCGTCCGTCATCACTGCACTTACTCTATTTATTCTAGGCGTTCAGAAAATTCGTTTCTCTGACAGGTCGTGGCTTGCCTCTGGATTTGAGATGTTAATCATAGGAGGAGTAGCTGCTGTAGTAGCATATGCGATTGGCGTTTTGCTCTCCGGAATAGCCTAATGTTTAATGGCCTACATAACACAATTGTGTCGCCAGGTATGACGTAGTATAACAAGCTCATACATGTATTGCAGGGGCATAATCAATGGCTGGATGTTATGTTGAGGCCCTCATGTTATTCAGCTTTTGTACGATGAAGATAGTGTGAATGAAACCGCTTTCGAGGTAAATAAAGGCGATATTTCGTCACAAATAAGTTGACTTTCGCGTAGCCAAAGCACGTTATTTTTACACATCGGTACACAAGCACTGTACGCTTTCAAACAGCTTCCATCAGAAATTCCAGGCACACCTGTATCTAGCCCGAATTGTATCCTGATGTATAGCTGTATAGTCCTTTGTTATACCCGAATTACGCATTCCCATGATTGCATCCAACTGGAAAGAGGTGCTCGCTCCTCAAACAGAAGCATCCCTTTCTCATGAGATAGATATATTTGAAGGCCAGATCGCTTTGATGAAACAAGGCAAGCTGGATGAAAAAGTGTTTGCCGAGACGCGCCTGAGAAAAGGGGTCTACGGACAACGCTATGACAACGGCCAGCGGCACGATGGATTTCAGTCGAGAACGTTGTCCTTTCCGCAGCGCCATGTCAAAGGGCCCGGGACAGAATGGGACGCTCCAGGCATGCAGCGAATCAAAATTCCTTTTGGCGGAATGACGCCAGACCAAATGGACGTCCTGGCCCAGGTAGCCGACGAATATGCAGAGGGCATCCTGCATGTTACAACCCGCCAGGACTTCCAGCTTCATTATGTGCACATCGAGGATACGCCGGACATGATGCGCCGGCTCGCTTCTGTTGGAATCACAACCCATGAGGCCTGTGGAAATGTGGTTCGCAATACGACGTGCTGCCCGTTAGCTGGCGTGTGCCACACGGAAGCCTTTGATGTAACACCCTACGCAAAAGCGCTCGCCGATTTTTTGATGGGCCACGACGATACCCAGGACTTTGGCCGAAAAATCAAGGTCGCCTTTTCTGGCTGTGAGGATAAGGCATGTGGATTGGTGATGATGCACGACATTGGGTTTATCGGTAAGACCCGGCTCATCGATGGGGTGAAGGTCCGAGGATTTGATATGTACGTCGGCGGCGGACTCGGAACGATTCCTCATCAAGCAAAACTGCTCGCCGCATTTGTCCCGGAAGAAGAAATCATGCCGATCTCGCAGGCCGTTTCTCGTGTTTTTGCACGGCTTGGAGAAAAGAAAAACCGAAATCGAGCTCGGATTAAGTTTTTGGTTGCCAGGCTGGGCATCGAGGCGTTTCAGCGCCTCGTACAGGAAGAGCGGGCCCTGCTGCCCTTCGACGATCGATGGGGCGGATACCTGGAGGAGGTCTATGCGTACAGAGAAACCCCCTTTAAGCCGGCATCGCCTTTAAATGGTAAGCAGCGACCCGAGGGGTTTGATACCTGGTACAGAACCAACGTGCGTCCGCAGCCACAGGAAGGGTACGTTGTTACTACCGTGCATCTTCCCTTGGGCGATCTAACCTCCGCGCAAATGATCCAACTGGCCGATGTTGCCCGGAAGTACGTTGGCGACAATGTGCGAACAACCGTTGAGCAGAACATTGTGTTCAGATGGGTTGCTGAGTCGGATCTGCCTGCCCTGTATCAGGACTTGCAGGCTATTGGGCTGGGAGATACGGGAGCAGGTACCATCGTGGATATAACTGCATGCCCCGGTACCGATACATGTAAACTCGGTATTGCCTCCTCTCGCGGACTCGCTCGTGAATTGATTATACGCTTAAAGGCAAAAAACGCCACGCTAGATCGAGCAATTCAAGATCTGCGGATAAAGATCAGCGGTTGCTTTAACTCCTGCGGACAGCATCATGTCGCGGACATTGGCTTCTTTGGTAACAGCCGAAAGTCTGGCAATCGTAAGGTGCCTCATTTTCAAGTTGTCCTTGGCGGGCAGTGGGAAAAGAACGCAGGGAGTTATGGGTTAGCGATTGGCTCCGTGCCGGCAAAGTCGGTACCTGAAGTGGTTGATGCGATTACCAATGCCTACCTCGAACAACGAGAACCGGCTGAGCGATTCCAGGATTGGGTTGTGCGACTTGGAAAAAAGGAAGCACGTGAGTTAATACGACCTTTTATGCCCATCCCAGCTTTTGAGGTGAGCCCTGCGTTCTTCGCTGATTGGGGTGACCCAAGGACGTTCACGCTTGGTGATCTCGGAATTGGAGAATGTGCCGGCGAAGTGGTATCGCTCTTTTCGATGGAAATCTCCAAGGCCGAATCAGAAGCATTCGATGCCCAACTCGCACTCGAAGATGGTGAAATCCAAACAGCAGCAGAACGTGGATTTAATGCCATGATTTATGCAGCCAAGGCCCTCGTGCGAACCGAGTTTCTCGATGTGGGCGACGATCCCGATCAGATTGTAACCTCCTTCCGCAAGCGATTCTTCGATACCGAAAAGTTCTTCGATCCCTATGCGAAAGGCAAGTTCGGCCGCTACCTGTTTAAGCACCACAAGGACCCGGTGGAAAACCCAAACCAGGAACAGGCCCGGCAGGTCATCGAAGAAGCCCAACTCTTCATCGAAGCTACCCACGCCTGCGAAATGCGCCTGACTGAATCGATCCAGCAATCGATACCCGTCCTGCCACAAGCCAAGCCCAAACGAAAACCCGTCAAACTCCCCCCAGGCTACAAAAACTAAGAAACCCCAAACCCCAAACCCCGAACACCGAACCCAGAATCCATGACCTCGCCCCAGCGCATTCAAATAAAACTCTACACCAAAAACAACAGCGCACTCTCCAAGGACGTGCTGATTGATCGTTTCCACTCCTGGATCCAACACGATCTCCTGGATGAGATCCCCATTGATGTGGCTGATTACAGTCATGTTGTTGACGGCCCAGGCATTCTCTTGATCACCCACGAGGCCGACTATGCGTTTGATGAAGTTGGTGGTGCCGGGCTGCGGTATGTACGCAAAAAAGAAATGCCTGGCAGTTTGGAGTTTGCTATAACACAGGGATTCCTTCAGGTGGTAAAGGCGGCAAGGCTGTTGGAACAAGATACTGCCGGCACTGTGTCGTTCGATCTTGCCCGAGTGGAAATCACGATCCTCGATCGCCGCCTGTATCCAAACAGCAGCGCAACTACTGACTCTGTGCAACCTGTTGTAACAGGGCTGTTTTCAACGATCTTCAAAACAAAGCAGGTTGAGTGCGCCCGAGTTTCGGAAGATGCCCGCTTTCCGTTTGCATTAACGATACGTGCGCCTCACACACTTGAGATCGATGAGATCTCTCCTGCTTCTGTTTCTGAAGCAGTCCTCGTTCCCTCTCTCTAAACCAAGCGATTATCTGATGGAGTTGTCCCGAATTGGAACTGTGTATTTGGTAGGTGCCGGCCCAGGTGATCCTGAGTTGATTACAGCTCGAGGGCTGCGGCTTTTGCAACAAGCCGATGTGGTTGTATATGATCGCCTTGTGCATCCCGCGCTTATTCAAACATTACCCAAAGAAACGGAGCGCATCTTTGTTGGAAAGGCGCCCGGAAAACAGATGTTGCCCCAGGATGGCATTCACGTGCTGCTTATAGCGCGCGCTATGCAGGGATGTAACGTCGTGCGATTAAAGGGCGGGGATCCCTTTGTGTTTGGGCGCGGCGGGGAAGAATGCCTCGCTCTCGCTGAAGCCGGCATCCCCTATGAAGTGGTGCCCGGGGTGTCCAGTGCTGTCGCTGCTGCATCCTACGCGGGTATTCCAGTAACGCAACGAGGCGTAGCGCAAGGGTTCTCTGTGGTGACGGGCCATACGCGGGCCAGTTATGATGAAGAGCCCGATTGGATTGAACTGGTCCGAATGGGGACGCTCGTGATAATGATGGGCCTTAAGAACCTGGAAAGGATCGTCACTCATCTTCTTGATAACGCACAGCCTCCATCAACTCCTGTAGCCGTGGTGGCCAATGCATCTACGCATCAGCAAGAAGTTGTTGAAGCGCCACTGCATCAGATTGTTGGGTTGACGGCCCATTTAAAACCACCAGCTACAGTCATCATTGGCGACGTCGTCAAGCTGCGCCGAAGCCTGGATTGGTTTTCCTCATCCACCTTAGCCGGGTACACCAATGGGCAGGACGTGTTTACGTTTCCTGACCTGGATACCCTGACAGCGATTACACAACCCCTGAATAATGAATAAGATACGATCGTCTTCGAGTGAAACACCTTGGAGCCCTAAAATCCTCAACGCGCTGAATGAACAGTTCAAGGATGCGTCTCCTCGAACCATCCTCAATTGGGCTTATGAATCCTTCGGCCGCGATGTTGTAATGGCAACCGGCTTTGGCACTTCCGGCATCGTACTTATGCACCTGGCTAGCTCTTTACGGGTAGACCCTACCATCTTCTATCTCGATACCGATCTCTTTTTTCCTGAGACGTATGCACTGAAGGATCGGATTGAGGAAGAATTTGGGTTGACACTAACTCGTGTTCATAGTGGGTTATCCGTTGAAGAGCAGTCCAGGCAATACGGCAAAGAGCTATGGAAATCGAACCCGGATCAATGTTGCTTCCTCAGAAAGGTGCAGCCCTTGAGAAAATTCTTGCATGGTAAAGGTGCCTGGATTACCGGAGTGCGCGCGCATCAGTCCAATACGCGTAAAGAGGCGGGTGTTATTGAATGGGATGCCGCAAATAATCTCGTCAAGATCAACCCGCTCGTCCGATGGACCTCTGCCGATGTATGGAGTTACATCAAAATCAATGAACTACCCTACAACAGCTTGCACGACAAAGGCTACCCCAGCATCGGCTGCATGCCCTGCACAAAACCCGTAGAAAAAGGCGCCGACGAACGCAGTGGGAGATGGGTGGGGAAGAATAAGACGGAGTGTGGGATTCATGTCAAAAAGAATTCGTGAGAATACTTTTTGGCTGTTTCGGGTTTCGGGTTTCGGGTTAGTTACGCGCTTGTACAAGAAAACTCGAAACAAACCCGAAACACGAAACAGAGAACAATGAAAGTCTACCCCATTTTTCTAAATAATCTGAAAGGACGTGAGTGCGTCTTATTCGGTGGTAATCATGAGGCGGAGCGGAAGGTGGCTGGGTTGTTGGAGTGTGAGGCGGCGGTGACGGTGTTTAGTGAAACGGTAACTGACCCACTGCGCGATTGGGCAGAGGAAGGGCTGATTACCTGGATCCCTCGATGGTATCAACCGGGTGATCTGAGCGGCGCCTTCCTCGCCATCGTCGCTATTACCGATCACGAAGCAACAAAACCGATCTGGGCAGAGGCCGAAAGGGAGCAGGTCCTCTTTAATGCGATGGACGATGTGCCGCATTGCAATTTTGTGGCCGGCTCTGTAGTTGAGCAGGGGCCATTGACCTTATCTATTTCCACCAGCGGGTGCGCGCCGGCGTTGTCGGTCCGGTTGAGGCAGGAGTTTGAGCAGCGCTTCGGGCCCGAGTATGGGCATTTCCTGAATGTGATGAAAACACTGCGCCCGCTCATGCCGGTACACTTCTCTGAGTTTGATCAGCGTCGCAGCAAGTGGTATGAGATCGTTGATTCGGAGATGCTGCATCTTATGAGAGAGGAAAAGGAAAAAGCAGCATGCGAGCTCCTCAAGGACATCCTCGGGTTTTCAGAGGGTGTCTGCATGCGTCAAGACGGCACCTGCGCGTGCAACTAAGGTAAATGAACGGTCATCTGTCTCTAATGTAATGGTTGTGAGAAGCATATGAATGCTCTCCCAATGCTAACGAAGTATACACAAGCCCTGAAAGAGCAGTTTTGTACGCATCATGATGTGTACGAGGTAATTAGGTAAGCAGTGAAGCGATAGGCAAGAAGTCATCAGGCCTCAAGTAGCATCGGTAATGATAAGAAATGCAGTAGTCGGGCATGGTGTTTGACCAGTCATTCATGAGCAACGAATTCAGACACTGCCACTCTGTTAAGCCATGATGTATACGCGCCAATCTACGTTAAAGAGACTCATGTTGGCACAAATCGCGATCGGCAATGCGATAAAAGACCATGCATTGAGCAAAAAGCTTAAAGAAGAAGGCTATGATGAAAAGCGATTGCAGGTTGGCTTACGCAAAGTAGAAAATGCACAACAGCTTCATTCATCACAACATGTTGAATACGCCTTTCGCCTTTCAGCGACGGGGGAGCTTAAGCAGGTACACAAAGCCATGCGCAAAGCGTTTGTGCATGACCGGAACGTTGCACGTATGGCTCTTGAGCCGACGCCGGGATTGTATGAGCAATTGAGTTTAAAAGGACGAGTCAGCAATAAACGAGAGATCTTTCTCCACCAAATGCGTCATTTCTACCGACAGGTTCAGGCGAATAAAGCCGTAAGAGAGGCCGTTGAGAAATATACGTTAACGCCCGAAGCGATAGCCGCACGGATTGAACAGGTTGAGGCCTTTGCTGCAGCGATGAAAAAGCAGCAAGTCCAACGAGGCGAAGCCCAGGTAGCCACCCGCCGCCGGCGTGAAGCGATGGCTGATTTAGATAACTGGATGATTCAGTTTCTATTCGTAGCCAAGCGGGTGTTTAAGAATGAGCCGAAGCAGTTGGACAAGTTATGGGGTAAGCCAAATCAATCCTAGGACCGTGTGACGTGATCACGTCATGTGCGCTCCTTCGTATTTACTTACTATACAGGTATTGTTATAGAAAGTCGAATACTAATCCAGGGCGTGTTATGGTCAAGCGATACTTTGTCGGAAATTTGTTTGTTTTATTGATTCTACTTGTGGGCACCCCTGCACGTGCACAAGATGCTTTCGAGCCGAATGAGTCTTTTTTTGAAGCAAAGGAAATTGTAATTAATCAATCCATCCAGGCAACAATTTCTGAGATCGATGATCAGGATTTTTATGTGTTTAATACGGCGCAGGGCGGTATTATAGAGCTAAGCATGGCAGCGCATCCGACGATTGATTTAAGTATAGAGTTGTACGATGAAATGCAAAATTTTGTCGTTGGAACTGATAACAATGTAAATGTACCAATTAGCTTCATCTGGCTAATAGATGACGGCACCTATTACTTGCGAATCAATGAGCGAGGACTTGGGACAGTTAGCAGCACAGATCCCTATACGTTTTCTGTATTTATGGATCCGAGTGATCCTTTTGAGATAAATAATACATTTCAGGCGGCTGCATTAATAAATGGGAATGAAGAAATTACAGGCACATTCAGGACAATTGGCGATCGGGATTATTTTGAGTTTGAAGTAGTTGAGCCGGGTATGGTGCGCCTTGTCATATTGGATGTACCTCCTCCAGTTGATATAGACGCTTTCTTTTATAATGAAACGCAGCAACAAGTCAATTTTGTGGATGGGGGAATTGGTCGAGCAGTGGATGTGACCTTTGAAATTGAAGAAGCAGGAGTTCACTATATGATGCTCAAAGATGGGTTTACTGCTGATCGATTTGATAATGGATTTGGAGAGGGCGTTTACAGGCTTACGCTGAGTGGGGAAGGGTTGGCGACGAATATCGTTTCGGTTCTTGGGGACGTGGGTGCAAACAGCATTGTGGATGCAGGAGACGCCAGTGTTGTTCTCCAACATGTAGTCGGGCTCATTTCACTCAATAATAGGCAACAAGCAACAGCCGATGTAGACAACAATGAACTCGTTCAAGCAGCAGATGCTGCACTTATATTACAGTATGTAGTGGGATTGATTACGGAATTTCCAGGAAACACTGCTGGAAAAAATGACGGCGATAGCGGCGTGTTAACCTGGGGCGATCCTGTGCGAAGTGGACAAAATGAATGGCGGGTACCGTTGGAAATAGATCCTGGTACACATCCAGTCACTTCGATTGAGACCACTGTTACCTTTGACCCATCCATGATGCATCTCGATGCCTTCGAGTCTGCCCTTCCACCTGATTGGTTTGTGGTTGTCGGTGAAGAAGAGGCTGGCATTTTACGGATCGCGATGGCTGGAGCCACGCCGTTATCCAGAGCTGACGTTGGCGCAATCCGGGCTACTACCACGGGCTCTCAAGGTGAAATAGTATTGGCGGGGACAGGGCTCCTGAACACCGAGCAACCACAGCCCTTAGGAGATGCTGTTCTGGCTGAAGTACCCGTCCAGTATGCATTGAGTCAAAATTACCCCAATCCATTCAACCCGATTACGCGCATAGAATATGCCTTGCCGGAGGCTTCCCCTGTACGCCTCAGTATTTTTAATATGCTGGGCCAAGAGATTGCGGTGCTGATTTCAGAAGACCAGCCTGCGGGTGTGTTTGAAGTTTCTTGGGATGCTACAGGATTATCCAGTGGCATGTACATGTACAGGCTTGAAGCGGGCTCTTTTGTCCAGACACGTGTTCTTACGGTGCTGAAATAATTGTCAATACCGGGCAAATACTCTGGTTGCATTTTCTCTGGTTGCATTTTTCTGAATTGATTTGAATGGTAGGTATAATGCGTGTCGCACGTCTCTTTTTATTTGTAGCAGTAATGGGGTCAGTATTTTCCAGTGGTGCACTGGCCCAGGTCACCATTGGCATAGATGGCGCGTCTTTGCGAGTGGGGGAGGTCGTTGAAATCCCTATTGAGATCAACTCTGTTGATGGGCTCGATATTACGTCTTACCAGTTCACGTTGCTCTTTCCAGAAGATGTGCTTGATATTGTGGGTGTTGAGACCGCGGGCACCCTTTCTGAAGGCAAGTCCGTGATAGTGAACACAGATACTGAAGGGGAAATACGGGTAGCTATGGCAGGTACGAATGCGCTTAGCGGTAGCGGGTCACTGCTCATTCTTTCTGGCATTGTTACAGGTGACGATTTATTCGGTGAACG
>JAHQVL010000293.1 GCA_019634345.1 Rhodothermaceae bacterium | reverse complement strand
GTGATAATTATCAATAATCTGTGCACCAGCAACGCCGTTCATAACGGCGTTTGATGCGTCTGTTTTGACAGGTTGAAGTAAAATAGATGTGCCAAATGCTTGAATATCGCGCTTGGTTTCGTTATTCATTCCTGCTGTTTCGAGATTCTTGAAATAGCTTTCAGGGGCTTCAATGAGTTCGCGTGCAATGCTTCTCATCGTAAAATCGCTGCCAATAAGATAGGTCTCTCCAGTATTGCCGAGCCCTCTTTCAGGCCACTGTCCATCACCCGTCATAACTTTATTGATATTGTCTACAGGCATTTGAAAGGCTAAAACACCGATTAAGGATCCATTATCAACTATAGGTGAGGCAATGAATGAAGCTGGTGCCCCATAGGATGGTGTATAAGGTTCAAAGTCTTCCAATACAGCCACTCCAGGGTTGGAAGA
Organism: Rhodothermaceae bacterium; assembly: GCA_019634345.1. Taxonomy (GTDB): domain Bacteria; phylum Bacteroidota; class Rhodothermia; order Rhodothermales; family JAHQVL01; genus JAHQVL01. The sequence continues at coordinate 15,593 of JAHQVL010000293.1, read as the reverse complement.
ATTACTTACTTCTCTAACTGCTCGCGCAAAATTGGTGTCTTTATAAGGACCATCAAACAAACTCGTTGCAAAATCAATCTCTTTGAACACGGAATAAACAATGTGGCCAGTGTCGGGGTCGATTAAAAAGATATCATAGTAACCAAAGGTCTTCTGGTAGTTACGTATGATCGGATGAAAGCGAGCATGGACGGTACTATATTCGGATCCATCAGAAGCCCTCATCAAGGCATCTTTTTCACCTGTAGGGTTGGGGTTCGAGGAGAGATACCAGTTTTGCCAATACCGCTCCTTGAGGTCAGAGGGGATTAAAGGTTCAACGGACGCTATCCTTTGATAGCGGGGTTGAAACTCATTGGTATAATAATCCAAGACGCTTCTCTCCCAGGGGCCATGCTCGAGGCTGTCCACGGCATGGAATGCTTCTTTGAAAGCACGCATGCTTTGGACAATCATTTTACTTTCGGAGAAGGTGGTAACTTGCTTTTGGATGTGCCCGAAATAATCCTCAATATGATTTGCGTTGCTTTCTCTTAGAGAAGTTAGCTTACTAAATGCTGCCTCTTCAAGGGCATTGCGGCCGGAAAGATAGCCGGTTAATGCCAATATGAAGCAAGTAACCGCTAACAAGCTAGTAACTGCGACTAATAGACGGGTTCGGATGTTCATGATGCCTGAAAATGTATCAATAAGTACATAATCAGGATCGGCTTAGGTTCGCGAAAATGAAATTTATGGCCCAACGTAAGACGAATATAATTAATCCGTCTTATACGTGATCTTGATCGTTCCACTGGTGGTGTCGGCATCTTCACCGCCATAGAAGCGCCATAAGAATAAGGAATCCATGATCGCTTTTTCAAAAGGATGTGCTTCATCTTGCTCAGATTGAATACCTACTACATGCCCCTCAGAGTCGATGATTGCCACGAAGGTAAACGTCGTGTCAAGCGTATCCGGATTGCTGGGGAGGGGGGAGAACTGCGGCACCAGTCCTTTGAAATTTTCAAGGGTATAGGTTACGCCCCTAATTTTGATATTGGGGAAGGTATACTTCAGGCTCGTTGGCGGCTCTTGCTCATCGGTTGTATCAGGCTGAGCGACAATGTCTTTTGCTGGCTCAGGAGAGCTCTGATTAATCAGATTGAGTGTGAGAGGGCCAAGCAGTGCAACTGCGATGATTATGCCTGATAGAATAAACGCGTTTCGGATCGTGAGTACGCGAGAAAAAACACCTTGCGTACGCTGCACGGGTTTGCGATCCCGTGGTGGTGGGGCAGCAGCGCTTTTGCGCGCTCGCCGTTTCTTTGCAGGTTCTTTGGGTACATTGAGCGCCGCACCAGCCGGTAATTGTTCATTCAACGCTTTAATAAAGCTTGCGTTGGTTTGCGCCTTGTACTTTTTAAGGTCGCTATTCACTTCATCGATAGGCATCGATGCAAGTGCATCAAGATCAAGTGGGGTGCTTTCGAGGGATGTATTCAACCATTCAGCATTCGAAGCAATCCTGTCTTTCTTTCCCTTTTTTCTAGGTTTTTTGCTCATAGTAGACACTCAATGATCGTCATGAATGAATGGTCATGCATTTTTTAGCGTTTTCCGTAATTCCTGAAGCCGCCGGCGAAGCCGCTTTTGTGCATTGTTAATGTCCTTTATAGACACTCCCAGCAAACGCGCCAGGTCCCTCGGTTTCAGGAGGGGATCCTCAAAGAGCAAGTCCACCATTTTTTGTAAAAAAGGGTCATCTGCAATTTTTGAAGAAACAGCACTGTGGAGTTCCTTCATCTCATGCCCGGATGGGAGTGCCTCGAGGTCATAGTCTTTCATCCATTCCTCTAGCCCTACGTGCCGGCCCCAGCCTTTGCGACCTTTCCCTTTACTATCCTTATTCGTAAACCCTTCCTTCGTCAAAAAATTCCATATGTCACTTTGGATATTGTTGATGATGACCGTCATCAACGGTACATGATCAGGAATTTTGCGCCGTCCTGTATAGAGCTTTACAATAGCCTCCTGAACGAGGTCATCCGGTGAGGGAGCCGCTCGGATATGCCTCAAATAGCGCTTGTGAAAATGAATTGCCCAGAGCCGTACCTTTGGTATGATATCATCCCAATCTGCTACGAGAAGCCTTTCCGGGACTTCCGGTTCTATCACGTCTTTATCTTTGGGCATTCAAATTCCGTCGTCGCAAGTGAGAATTACAATCGGTAGCTCAGCAAGCTCTAAAATACGGAACAGAATATTCAGAGAACGAAAAAATTTAGCTAATTAGTTATCGGTCAAATGGATATTCTGGTATTTGATAATTTTTTGCCGTAGGAAAAAATTAAATAGCTTCAGCCCGAATAGAAGTTGATAGGATATGTGTCTGAGAAGGGGAAATGGTGATCGCGTTATGGGACGCATTCGCGGCTTCAATGCATACCATTCCAGTGTACTCATCGTCCCCGAAATCGCTCATTCTTGCCGATTTGTCGATCCATGGATTCCAGATAACCGTAGACAAGCTCCCCGATTTTTCGACAAACACAGTCCGTTTAAATCCAGGATCTATAATTTTGCATGTGGCTGCTGTATCTACATAAATAGTATCCTTCTCAGCGTCGAATGTGATTGGCCCTTCTTGCACCTTGTGCGGCCCCCCCGTCAGTTGATCGATATAAGAGGCCTTTTCTAACCCCTGAATTTCTATGTTCGAAATATGACTGACTGTGAAATAGGAATGCAAGGCACACGTACAGGTGAAGGGTTCGGTATCCTCGTTTTTAATGATCAGTTCTACCTTTAGCGACTCCTTCAGTGTAACAACGAGCTCAAGGGAGAACCTGGATGGCCAAAGGGTACGCGTCAGTTCACTATCGGTCAGCTGAAATCGAGCCTGTGGAAATTCGCCGTTGATGAGCCGGGTCGAATGCAGGGTCCAAAAACGGGTTCGGGCAAATCCATGACTGGGCTTGCCTGAGTCGGATGCATGCGGCCCAAACCAGGGGAAAATAACCGGAATGCCGCCGCGAATCGCTTTACCTTCTCTATAGTGGCTTAAAGAACTGAGCCATAAAACCGGCTCTTCTCCGTTGGGGGTATAGGAAAGGACATGACCGCCGTGAGCGGCTACTGTAGCAGTTGCTGATGGGGATTGTAACGTAAGTATGGGAAAACCCGGCGTTTTTTCTTCGATAACGATGTGGTTTTGAAGTCCATATCGAATATTGATTTCATCTAAGGTCAATGTCGTTTCCACGTGGTCGCACTCCGTTGGTTAAGCTGGCAATTACTCTATCGGTTCAAATCTATTCTCGGCTCTATTTTTCCGTACCTTAGTAGATTCAAAGATGCAGCCATTCATGGCTATAAAAACGCCAGGATCAAGCAGTTGAACAGCACTTACAGCGACACCAATATTAAAAACAGCATCACTGTTTTTAAACCGAGCTGGGCTCAAAGAACCGACGAGCACGATTGTTTTATCGGGTATATGTAGTAGAGCTTGACCAGTGTCAACCATAGTATCAGTACCATGGGTTATCAATATCCTGTTGGAAGGGTCGTTGGCAATAGCATGGGCAATCGCTGACCTGTCTTCATCCGTCAATTCCAGGCTATCCTTGGAGAATAATGTGGTCGTTTCATAGGTAAACGTCACGTTCGATTCTCGCAGGATATCGACAATTTGAGGGGCGCCTATTTTATAGTCACTCTTGGCATCAAAATATACTTTATCTATCGTTCCGCCCGTAGTGTAAATACTGATGTGCATCGTCTGGTTCTTAGGATAAATAGTTAAGGTGTTGGATGGGCTGAATTTAAGCTAAAATTAATTAAAGGGGGGCGCACTAAATGAACCCTCTATCCCTTAAACGTTAGGGCAAGAATGGTAATATCGTCAGATTGAGAGGCGCCTTCTGTAAATTCACGGATCGCATCAAGGGTAGAAGTGACAATATCTGCGGGTGAATGTAACGGTTTACTTTGAAGCAATTGACTCAATGCTTCTTGAGAGAATTGTTCGCCATCTTTTCGAGTCGCTTCCGGTATTCCATCCGAGAAAAAGAATAAGCTCTCACCTGGCGCAAGTTGCGTTGAACCGGACTGGTACTCAAATTCCTTCATCATGCATAACCCAATGCCTCCTGTTCGATCCAAAAGCAGGGTATCTGCAGCAGGTTTTAACACATAGGGTGCAAAATGGCCGGCTGTGACATATGAAAATTGCCCTGTGTTAAGGTCAAGAATGCCATATATGACAGTGACGAACACTTCAGGTAAGCTTTGAGGATGCAATAGCGTGTTCACTTCCGAAATAGTAGCTTCTGGGCTGCCTCCTTTTTGAGCTATCGTCCGCAGCATCGTCCGTGTGATTGCCATAAAAATAGCCGCAGACACCCCTTTGCCTGAAACATCCCCAACAGCAATACCTAGCTGGTGTTCATTCAGCATAAAAAAGTCATAAAAATCACCGCCTACTTCGTAGGCCATCTCGATGTGTGCCTTAATAGAGAACCGTTCTGCTATAAGTTGGCTTTCTGGTATAAATGCTTGTTGTATCCGCCGCGCAGCAGCTAATTCTCGTTGGAGGGCTGAAAGCTGTATTTGTGATTCCAGTGCTTCTTTAAATGAAATGACTTCCCGAAGCGTTTTTTCGACGGTAACCTCCAGGTCCTGAAAATCGACCGGCTTGGTGATGAAGTCGAACGCGCCTCTGTTCATGGCCGTCCGGATGTTGTCCATGTCCCCATAGGCTGAAACGACAACGGCTTTTAAAAGGCGATCCAGGCGTGAAATGTGATCCAATAGCGTCAATCCGTCCATTTCAGGCATGTTGATGTCTGTCAGTAGGACTAAAATATCAGGATGCCGCGCGATGGATTCTAGGGCCTCCACTCCGTTGTGCGCAAAATGGAATGTCCATTCACCAGAGCGTATCCTCTTTCGGAATTTTTGCCGGATCAATAGTGCTAGATCCGGTTCGTCATCAACTACGAGTATCTCTAAGGGCATACGTGTTCTGAGCACATCGGATGGTTTTGTGCCGGTTCAGGTGGTGTTAGCAACAACTCATAATAAGAAGTGACGAGATACAATGCTTGGTTTCAATTGTTCTCGATAGACAGACACAATTCTCTGATGGCTTCGGCAATATCTTCAGGAAGGGCGGTGAAACGGAGGAGGTAAGCGTTGGGCGTGTCACCCACTTTGATCGTTTTTGCATACAGGTCTCCCGCCAGCATTCCATTTTCAACGTCCTTTGACGTGAATTCCAACTTCAGATTAGAAAGCAGTTCTAAGGGTGTGTCTGTATTGATTAACGCCAAATTGGGCGACAAAGAGGTAATGACTCCCTCAAACAATGACCCCGTCATGTGCTTACCGTCAAGCACATAGAATTGTACAGAGAGTGGATTTGCCAGGGCGCTGATGGTGTGCATTTCCTGGGGCACGTCCATATTGTAGGCCCCGCGTATGCCCTCTACTTCGTAAATACTAAACGGCCGTGCAATGCCTTTGGCCGAAAGCATCATGTTTTTACCGAGAGTGACTATATCCTTCACTTCGTCATAGGTCTTCTCAGAGATGAGAATCTGCCCACCAACGGTATACGACTCTATCCTGGAAGTAAGATTAACACTGCTCCCTACAACCCCATATTTAGCTCGCGTTTGAGAACCGATATTACCAACAACGACCTCACCCGTATTTATACCAATGCCCATTTCGAGCGTTGGTAGGCCTCGGTTGGATAGCTCTTGATTCACTTCTGTCATCTTGCACTGCATTTCTACGGCGCACGCTACGGCTCGAACTGCATCATCGTGCCCAAGAAAGGGCGCGCCAAACACAGCAAGGATAGCGTCGCCGATGAATTCATCGATGGTGCCCGAGTGTTTGGCGATCACATCGGCCATTTTGCCGAGGTATGTGTTGAGTACCTCTACGACCTGTTCCGGCGCAAGCCGTTCTGATATCGTTGAAAAACCACGCAGGTCGGACATAAGAATAGAGACTTTTCGTTTCTCGCCACCCAGTTCCAATGCATTGGGGCTGGATAACAAGGTAGCAACGACATCATCCGACAAATACCGGCCAAAGGTCTTTCGAACTTTTGCTGCTTTTCGCAGATTGTGTACCGTCTCTTTTGCTTTGTTAATTGTGATCTCAAGGTCAATGAGATCGATGGGTTTCATCAGGAAATCAAAGGATCCCCTGTTCATCGCTGCACGAATGTTGTCTAAATCTCCATAGGCTGATACGACGACAGCCTGAAGAATTCTATCAAGGGTCCCAATTTGTGTGAGCAAGGTGAGCCCGTCCATGCGAGGCATATTGATGTCCGTCAGCACAATCTCGATGTCGGGTTCCTGATGGAGATGTTCGAGTGCCTCAACACCATCACCAGCCATCACAAAAGAGTACGTGCCTTCTTTGATTTGTTTACGGAACTTCTGCCTGACTAATACAGCGAGGTCTGGTTCATCATCAACAACTAATATCTTGGTAGGCTCCTGCATATACTAAGGGGTTATGTCCAGGATCAGGTTCTTTAACACGGAAAAATCAATGGGTTTAGTCAGATAACCCGAGGCTCCGAAGTTCATTGCCTGGTTATAATTTTCATCGTCTCCGTACGCAGTGATCATATGGATCGGCAACTCAGTGTACTGCTCACGCAGGTGCTTAAGCAGATCCAGGCCAGTCATGCCAGGCATGTTAATGTCTGAAAAAACGAGAACAATATGTGCGTCTCCACCTGATTGCATGAACGAAAGCGCCTCCTCTCCTGAAAACGCGAAATGTAAATTTAACAAACCAGAGCGTATCTCGCGTCGAAACTGCTGCTTAAAAAGCCACTGCACGTCTTCTTCGTCATCAACTACGAGAACACTTAGTACGTGGTTTTCTGATTGTATATCCTTGGCCGTCATTTTTCAGTACAGTATTAGTGGGGGTCTAGGGTGTTGAAACAGGAAGTTTTACAACAAAGGCAGAACCGTTGGGCGTTGATTGAGCGAGAAACAGGTCGCCTCCGTGTTCATTGTGGACAATTTCATAACTGAGCGAAAGCCCCAGCCCCGTTCCCAACCCACTTGGTTTAGTGGTGAAAAAAGGGTTGAAGATGTCTTTACGAATCTTATCCGGAATACCGGGGCCATTATCCATGATAGCAACTTCTATGAAGCCATCGTTTAGATTCGTTTCAATTTTTAATAAAGGAGTATACGTGGTTTTTATCATTTCCGTTTTCTCCTTCATAGCATAAAATGCATTATTCATGATATTCAAGAATACCCGCCCTAAATCATGAGGGGTCGCTATGATAAGGGGAAGGTTGTCCGCATACATCTCTTTAATTTCTACATAAAAACCATTGTTTGAAGCGCGCATACCGTGGTAAGCGAGCTTGACATATTCCATAAGAATACGGTTGACATCGGTTGCTTGCTGGTGATCCTTTTTGCCTCTGGCATGCTCCAGCATACTCTGGATAATCTGGTCAGCTCGCTTGCCATGCTCGTTGATCTTAGTCGCATTGAAATAAAGATCCTCCAATAAGTCATCAACATCACTCAGTACATCAGCCAGCCGTTCTTCCCCTCTGTCATTAAATGTGTGTTTAAGTTCGTCCAGTATTTCAGTTGATAGTGCTGCAAAATTATTGACAAAGTTGAGCGGATTTTTAATCTCGTGGGCAATACCAGCGGTGAGTTCACCTAAGGAAGCGAGTTTTTCGGCATGCAATAGCTTCGATTGAGTAGACTTCAATTCATCCAACAGCCCCTTCAGCTCCTGGTTCTTACCACGTAGCTCCTGGTTTATTTGTTGCGCGAACTTGGCGTCTTTTTGAGCCTGCTCCAGTTTGAACGCCGTCTTGAGGCTGTTTATCCGGGTAGAAATCTGCTCATTATAGATAGCATGCCGGTGTTCATAGAACGCTTTCAGATGGAAGTTGGCTTCCTTGTGTGCCTCCAGGCCCTGGTAGACGTCAGCGAGCAGTTTGTGAACCTCGAAGATACGCTTCTTTGCTTTAACTTCCTGGGCTATTAGAAGCGCCTCGTCATAATACGCAATGGCTTTGTCAGAATCGTTTTGTGCAAGGGCAAGAGAACCCAGTGAAATCAACGTTGAGCTCTTGGCTTGTTTGAATCCCATCGCCGTTCGGATCTCTAAGCTTTCGTTGAGATACACACTGGATTGTTCATATTCCCCGAGATGCAAATGGACACTTCCAAGATCGTTCAAGGCCCGGGCTTCCCCGCTCTTGTTGTCGCACTCTCGGAAAATCGAAAGGCATTTTTCATGGATCGCAAGAGCCTCTTCATACTTGTTTTGCTTGGAGTATATGCAGCCGATGTTCGTCAAGGCTCGGGCAATTCCGTTGAGTTCTTGCTCTTCTTCAAAGATCTGCAGGCTCTCCTTGTAGTTGGCCAGGGCTTCTTCCTCTAGGCCCATTTCCTGATAACACAACCCAAACCCATGCAACGTCCATGCTTCTTGGACGCGATCCCCCAGTTTCTGGATCAATTGCCGCGTGCGGATGCCATGCTCAATGGCTATCTGGAAGTTGCCGAGGCTGATGTGAATAAGGGCAATGACTCCGTGTAATTCGTGCTCCAGAAAGGTATGGTCTTCATGTTCAATGAGTGCCAGTGCCTGGTGCAGGAGAGGAAGCGCCTTATCATAACTGGAGACAACATAATACGCGTATCCGCGAACGCCTTTGCTTCGAGCAAGTGCCTGGTTGTCCTTTGTCTTTTCTGCTTCTTTTATAAGGCCTTTGCTTTTCTCGAGGACAAATGCAGGCGCGAAGTTCATCACCGACTGAAGGTAGGTAACTTGCCTGTTAATCAACTTGATAGGATCACTGTACTCCTTTTCAAGAAGCGCCCAATTCTTTTCCAGGTCTGCATTCATTTTCTAACCGGCCGATGGGAAATGGGAATATGCCGTGACGTAGATCTTTGCAATAGCGTGTGAGTAAAATAGTGAACTCTCGACGCATTAACATACTCTATGACTCAGTTAAATAAAAACGAACGATTCAACCTTGTTTCTGACTTCTCACCCACCGGAGATCAGCCGCGTGCCATTAAAGAATTGACAGAAGGCCTAAAGCGAGGCGACCCCTACCAGACCTTGCTGGGGGCAACCGGAACAGGGAAGACCTTTGCTGCGAGTCATGTTATTCAAAATCTCAACAGGCCAACGCTGGTGATGAGCCACAATAAAACGTTGGCCGCCCAGTTGTATGCCGAGTTTAAACAATTCTTTCCTGATAACGCCGTAGAGTTCTTCATCTCCTATTACGACTATTATCAGCCCGAAGCGTACATCGTTCATTCGGATACCTATATCGAAAAGGACATGTCCATCAATGAGCGGATCGATCGCTTGCGGCTTCGTGCTACAAGCTCCCTGATTTCTGGCCGGCCAGACGTGATTGTCGTCGCAAGTGTGTCCTGCATTTACGGCCTGGGTTCTCCGGATGAATTTCGGGCGCAAATCGCACAGGTAAAAGTGGGCCAGGAACTGGAACGCAATACCCTGCTTCGCCAGTTGTCGAGCATCTTCTACAGCAGAAACGATGTGGAATTTGCACCGGGCGCTTTTCGCGTGCGCGGGGATGTCGTAGAGGTCTTTCCTGCGTATCTGGAAGACCTGGCGTACCGTATTGAGTTTTGGGGAGACGAAGTTGAGAAAGTTAGCAGCTTCGAGCCCCTTACAGGGGAAGTGTACGAAAAGATGGACCTCCTCACGATTTATCCGGCTAAGATCTTTGTTACCCCTAAAGAAAAGCTGAAAGAGGCCATTGAGTCGATCGAAGAAGAGTTGCGGTGGCGCCTTGCAGTGCTGCGTGAGATGGGTAAGTTGCTAGAGGCCCAGCGGCTAGAACAACGGACGATGTTTGATCTGGAGATGATGCGGGAAGTTGGGTACTGCTCGGGAATTGAAAATTATTCGCGCCACTTATCGGGATTGGCACCAGGAGAACGGCCTCATTGTCTATTCGATTATTTTCCCGATGACATGCTGCTCGTCATCGACGAGAGTCATGTTACCGTGCCTCAGGTTCGGGCCATGTATAATGGGGACCGCGCTCGAAAGCTAACCCTGGTAGAGCATGGGTTCAGGCTTCCTTCTGCGTTGGATAACCGTCCGATGACATTCGAAGAATACGAGGCCAAGCACAACCAGGTCATTTTTGTGAGTGCTACCCCTGGGGATTATGAGCTAGAAAAAAGCGGGGGCGTTTTTGTGGAGCAGGTGATCCGCCCTACGGGTATTCCTGACCCTGAGGTAACCATCCGTCCTTCTGAAGGACAAATTGATGATCTCATGGAGGAGGTTAAGCAGTGTATTGAGCGAGGAGAGCGTACCCTGGTTACAACGCTGACCAAGCGAATGGCAGAGGATCTGGCGGACTATCTAGATTCGTTCGGTATTAGCGTCCGTTATCTGCACTCCGATATCGATGCGCTCCAGCGGGTAGAAATTTTGCGAGACCTGCGATTGGGCGTGTTTGATGTTCTGATAGGTGTAAACCTGCTTCGTGAAGGACTGGACCTGCCGGAAGTCTCTCTAGTTGCGATTATAGATGCTGATAAAGAAGGCTTTTTGAGAAGTGATCGGTCCTTGATTCAGACCGCTGGCCGAGCTGCTCGTAATGCAAATGGACGTATCATTATGTATGCGGATCGCATTACAGGATCCATGCAGCGCATGATGGATGAGACTAAACGGCGGCGTGTTATCCAACTGGCCTACAACGAAGAGCACAATATTATTCCGAAAACAGTGACCAAGTCGCGCGATCAAATCATGCGAGGTACCCTGGTGGCTGAAGAAGGAAAAGAAGAAACCGGCGGCCCTACCCTGCGATACGAGCACAATCAACCGAACTCCGTGGTTGCCGACCCTGTCGTTAAATATCTTTCTAACGAACAAAAACAAGATCTGATAGACCAGGTCAAAAAAGAAATGCTAGAAGCCGCCGAAAACCTGGAATTCGAACGCGCCGCCGAACTCCGCGATAGCCTGGCCCAGCTGGAGGCGAGCATAAAAGCAACCAAATAATTCGAGTATTGGGCTGGTTTATCGTTCGTTGTTTGTTGTTTGGTGTTCTTTCTTTTCAACCCCGAACAACAAACAACGAACAACGAACAGCTTCTGGTGAAACCAAAAGCCATGATAGAGGTATCCAGTCATCCTAAAAGTTTTAAGCGTACTAATACCATGAAAGACAAAATTCATCCTGATTATAACATCGTCAAGGTTACCCTCGCTGATGGGTCTGAAGTTGAAATGAAGTCGACGATGGGTGTAGAGGAATTCAAGTCTGATGTAGACTCGACAAACCATCCTTTCTACACCGGGCGCCGTCAGTTTGTGGACACAACGGGCCGCGTGGAGAAATTTAAGCGTCGTTACGGGAAAAAGTAACTCGTACATGCGCTGCTATATTATAGGCGACCTGGTTTCAGGGTCGCCTTTTTTGCGTTAAGGGTACTCGATCATCATGTTTCATCCAGTCGACTTAATTATTCGTAAACGGAACGGGGACGCCCTGTCTGCTGGGGACATACATGCACTTATCGATGCATATACCCACGGTAAGGTGCCCGATTACCAGATGAGTGCCTTTCTAATGGCAACCTTTCTGAACGGCTTATCTTCGGAAGAAGCTGCTGCACTCACCGAGAGTATGTTGCATTCGGGGATTGTGTTGGATTTGAGTGACATTCCCGGCCTTAAGGTGGACAAACATTCGACAGGAGGGGTGGGTGATAAAATTTCTTTGATATTAGCGCCTATCGTTGCCGCATGCGGTGTGCCGGTGCCCATGATATCGGGGCGAGGCCTGGGGCACAGCGGTGGTACGTTGGACAAGCTAGAAAGCATCCCTGGTTTCAGTGTAAATCTTGACATTCCTACGTACCGAGAACAACTACGCTCGCTTGGAATCGTGATGATTGGGCAAACGGACGAAATTGCGCCGGCAGATCGCAAGATGTATGCGTTGCGTGATGTGACGGGCACCGTAGAGTGTATTCCTCTCATTGCTTCGTCGATCATGAGTAAAAAGCTCGCAGAGGGCATTGACGGGTTGGTTTTGGATGTGAAGTGTGGCAAAGGGGCCTTTATGCGGACCATGGAGGACGCGGAGAAGCTGGCAAAAACGCTTATGGATATCAGCGTTGCCTTTGGTAAGTCTGTAGTAGCCTGGATAACAGCAATGGACCAACCGCTTGGGTACGCCGTTGGGAATTGGTTGGAAATGGAAGAGAGCATACGGTGCTTGCAAGGAGAGCACATTGAGGACCTGATGGAGCTTACCTATACACTGGCCGGCGAAATGATCTTCCTCGGAAAAGTAGCTGATTCACCGGAAGAGGGGCGGTACCTTGCAGAAAAAGCAGTGTCTTCAGGTGCAGCTTTTGAAAAATTTGTCCAATTGGTCGATATACAAGGAGGCGACGTTCACGTCGTCAAAAACCCCGATTCTATGCCCTCGGCCACTATGCAAGAAACGATACATGCACCCGAGGCAGGATACGTCTACTCGGTAGACTCCCTGTCTATAGGCAAAGCAGCCGTGCAGTTGGGTGCCGGAAGGCGTACCAAGGAAGACACCATTGACCCCACAGCAGGCATCATACTCCATCGGAAGGAAGGGGATTATGTGCATCCTGGCCAGCCTATTGCAACTTTGTATACAAACCAGCACGTACACATACCCGGTGTTGCCGCAGATATTAAAAATGCATTTGCATTTTCAAAAGAAAAACCTGAAGCCCGCCCGTTGTTGATGAATCGTTATGCAACGATTCTTTAGAAAAGGTTTTTTTTCTGTGTATTAGTTTGCATCTTTAGGGCACAAGTGCTCGTTATAAAAAGAAGAGCTATATTATACCACGATCAGTTATAGCCTAACTTAGCCTATTTTTTACTTATGTCAATTTGGAAGCGATTTACCCGGTTTATTAAATCTATCTTTGGCGGAGCCATTTCAGCGATGGAGGACCCCCGCTTGATTCTTGAGCAGAATATCCGTGAGCTGAATGATCAAGTACCCAAGATGAATGAAAACATTGCCACTGTTAAGGCGAATGTTGTTCTCCTTCAAAAAGAAGTGAAGCGTATAGAACGAGAAGTTGCGGATGTTACCTCTAAGATTAAAGCAGGTATTCAGGCTGGGAGAGACGATCTTGCAGAAAAGTATGCTATCCAACTCGAAAAAAGCCGTGAAGGGCTGGCAAGATCCAAAGAGCAATTAACGTATGCGTCTGCTGCGTATGACAAAGCCTTGCAGGTTAAGAAGGCCTTTATGCGGGAGAAGGACCGAAAGATTCAAGAAGCCAAGGAAGCGCTCAGGGCTCACGAGCGTTCGAAGTGGCAGGCTAAAGTGGCCGATGCCATGGAGCAGTTTGAAATTGGTGGTGTTGATCAAACCCACGATGAAATGATCAATCGCATCAATGAAGAATCTGCACGCAACGAAGCACGCATTGAATTAGCTCTAGACTCTGTCGATGTTGAAGCGCTGAAGCTTGAAGAAGACGCAGATCATATCCGCGCTTCAGAAATCGTTAAGCAATTTAAACTTGAAATGGGTGTTGGAGGCGAATCGACCGATTCGGGTTCTACGTCTACGCTCGAACTTCCAGAAGAAGAAGCCGAGAAAGAATCCAAAACGATCGGTAAACAACGTACTCAAACTGAATAACACCTCGTGAGAGCGTTATTCTCACACTCATTGGAATACCATGACTCCGGAAGAATACCAACGTATCAAGGAGGCTGAAAAGCAGCATCTGCAAGCCATCAAAAAGCTGAAGGCTAAGTTGAGGCAAGTAGAGCAGCGATCTGGAACGGGGAAGAAGCAGAATAGCTTGCAGAAAGCCCTGGACGAAATCGAGAATGCACCTGGTCCGGACATTCTCGATACGCATGAGGAGATGATTGATCGCCTGGCTATGGATGCCATTCACCAGGAAGCCCGCCTCGAACTGGCCCTTTCTAGTGAAAAGGATATGGACGTAGAACCTGCTTCTAACACAGAGTCTGAAGGTGCCCCAGAGGCTCCTTCGAGAAGCGACATGCTCCAAAGCGATGAAGAGTTGAAAGAACTCAGAGCGAAGGAGCTTGTGCGCAAAATGAAGATTCAAATGGGGCTTGACAATCTCAAGAGGAAACAGGAACCCGTGCAGAACGTCACAAAGAAAAGTAATTCAGAAAACACTGACGCATCGAACGATGCTGATAGTGAGGATGCTTCGGAAGAATTGCCGGAGAAGACCATCGGGAGAATTCCCAAGAAATAGGCACCAGGCTTGATCGTACGCCAGAACAGACACAATCCTCTGAATTTGTTGCTCAGGAGGGCATGAATAAAAACCAAGAAATTAATTATACCAAAGAGGCCTTTCTAAATCCTTGGAATTTGGCCTTTCTGATCATGTCGATGCTGGCTGCTTTTTTCTTGAGTGGTACACAGGGCACGTTGCCCCTGTTTAATATCATTTTGATTTTCGCTGCTGCTTCCGAGTTGATGTATCTCGGTATCCTTCCCCGCCAGGAACGGTTTCAGCGATTGGTTCGTGCCCAGCACGATAAAGAACGCACCAAACCGCCTTCTCAAAAGGAAATTTACCTTCGTCTCACTAAGTTCAGTCAACGGCGCTATGCGCGTCTGCGAAAGATCGAGAAAGAGATTGAGTCCAACTATCGAAAACTGAGCTACGCTTCTCAGGGGCTACTTGATAGCCACTTGAAGAAGATTGATGGGCTTATCGAATCGTACATAAAACTGCTCTATCAAAAGGAGCGCTATGAGGACTCTGTACGCAATGGGGCTGAAGCTGAAATCGCACGAGACATAAAAGAAATTCGCGACGAACTGGGGACGACCCAGTCTAAAAAAGTGCGAGCCATCAAAGAACGCCGCCTCCGCATCCTGGATCAACGCCTTGCTCGATACAAGAAAAGCAAAGAGAACCAGGAGATCATTGAGGAGCAATTGGCGACGATCGAGGATGTCATCAAGTACATCCACGAGCAATCTCTCACACTTCGGGATCCTGAAGCAATCACCTTCCAGCTAGATACGCTACTCAACGAAGTCGAAGAAACAGAAGCTTCTGTGGAAGAAATGGAAGGCATGTTTACGCCTGGAGTCGATATTATGGCTGATATGGACTCCTATGAGATCGACGAGTCCATGCACCAGGAATCCTTGAGAGACCGTGCTCGGGAGTGAGTTACTAAAAAGGCTTTATTTTACAAAACCCTCTCCGCCATCCAGGCAGGGAGGGTTTTTTTAAAGAGGAAATGTTGAGTCGCTGGTTTAGAGCTGGCTCACTTGAAGCATAAATGTTCAGTCGCTACTCTAGCCACGGCTTCCTTGAAAGGAAAATGTTCAGTCGCTGCCTTACTCCAGGCGTCCCTGAGTGGGTCAAGGGCTGCCGAGGTCGTTCTCAAGTCTTCCGTGAGTAAGCTCGCATGTTGTAAAATGGGACAAAAGTCTTCCGTGAGTAGGCCAGGTCCTGAACAGGTCCCACTCAAGTCTTCCGTGAGTAAGCTCGCATGTTGTAAAATGG
>JAHQVL010000292.1 GCA_019634345.1 Rhodothermaceae bacterium | reverse complement strand
GTGGAGGTGCACACCTTACCACCTGGGATGCAAGCGATCTGGCCAGAGGCATGTATATCTATGCATTGCATGTTGATGGGGTACGCGTGGCATCAAGGAGAATGGTTGTACAATAGAGTTCAAGGTTCAAGGTTCAAAGTTGTCGTGCGACATTAAGTCTTAGACAAAGAACGACAAAAAGTTTTACATTTGTTTTTTGACATATTGATAAATTTCTATTTTCACATGGGAGCCCCAATTCCTCTTTGGGTTCGCAAACGTGTGATTGAAGACCACCAAGCAGGTGTGTCTGCCTCCACCATTGCTGAGCGCCATAAGCTATCTCGATCCAGTGTGTATGGACTTGTGCGTAGGTACAAGGAAAAAAATCTACTTGCAGCCGATTATTCGGCTTGTGGCCGTCCTCGGACAACAGCACGTATTTACCGAGCGGCCCGCTACCTGAAGTATCTACACCGAAGCTGGGGCGCTCCGTTGATTCGTACGCTACTGCAAGCCCGTTATGGTGAAGTGCCCAGTACACGGACCATGCAACGCTGGTTCAAAGCAGCTAAGCTGACCGAGCCTAGAGAGAAGCGGCCTGTGCAATCGCGGGCACGTGCCGGAGAGATTCATGGCTGCTGGCAGATTGATGCCAAGGAGCGCCTGCCAGCAAAGGCCTGTTATCTAACCATAGTTGATGAATACTCGGGCGCTTGTCTTGCAGCACCCGTTTTTCCCCTATTCAAGGATCAGTCAGGTACCGGTTCTAGAGATCAAGACAAAGCTGATTGAAGTATTCCGCAAATGGGGGCTCCCTAATCGCATTCGTGTCGATAATGGACAGCCTTTTGGTGATCCGCAGCGAATCTCAGTTCCAGTAATGGCCTTATGGTTAAAGGGGCATCAGGTCGAAACGATATGGAATCGTCCGGCTCGCCCAACAGACAATGCCTGTGTTGAACGCATGCAAGGAACCACTTCGCGATGGGCAGAGGTGCGCCAGGCTCGCTCTCTGGAAAAGCTTCAACTTCAACTTGAACAGGTGATTACTTTCCAACGAGAACACTACCCTGTTGAGCGTCTCTCCGGTCAGACTCGCCTAGAGGCCTACCCTACATTGAACAAACAGCGTCATAGCTATGACCAAGAGCACTTTGATGCCCAGAAGGCCTATGCCTATTTGGCTAATGTTCAATTTGTGCGTAAGGTCAGTGCTAACGGCCGCATCACAGTCTATGAACATGGCTATCAGGTAGGCAAAAAGTGGAGTCATCAAAAAGTACTCGTTCACCTCGATAGGCTCACCCGTGAATGGATTATTAGTGATGCACAGGGAGAGCTCATTCGCACTCAACAAGCCAAACAACTAACTCCCGATGACATCAGAAATTTATCAATAAGTCGAAGAACATAATGTCCAAACCTTTATGTCACTTTGTGTACAAGACTTAATGTCGCACGACAATGTTCAAGGTTTAATGTTCAATGTTCAAGGTTGGGGTTCAGGGTCAAAAACGTTGAACATTGAACCTTGAACTTTGAACTTTGAACTTTGAACTCCATTGAGGAGGGACTCCTCAATGGGCTATCTATATTTCAAGAAGCTGGCATTTATCTGCTTCTCGCGTGCGCTGCCTCCGTCTTCGCCTAGCGGGATGTGGGATTGGCCTAGGCCGGTAATGAGGATTGCGTCGGCGCCTCGATTCATGGCTTCATCAACCAACTTGTTCTGTATTTTACGGTTCTTTACCCATACACCTGTGCCTAACGCCTGGCCGATGGTTGTAAATTCGTAGGGAACGGCATCCTCGGAGTAAAAGATCTCAACATCACTCGTTGGAGCATAGGTCTCTCCAATGTATTCAGTACTCGCACATCCCGCTGTAAATAGAAATAAGAAAACAAAAATAAAATAGATAGAATAGATAGATACGTTTAAACGAGAGGATCGTATATCTGGCCGGGCAATCAAGGTGGAAAATTTCATGGTAGTCGAACGTGTTTGTTGAAAGTATTAGCATGGTTGTGCTGATCGCTTCCAACTCCCGTTCCATTCCATAAATTTGGCCGTTTCTCTCCGATTATGCCTAAAATCAACCCAAAACCTGTCTGCTCATTTATACAATCGGTGTACACTTTAGCTGGACACCGATCAGAGGAAAAGAGCACCATGCTTTTGGTAGCTCTCTATATCTACCTAAATAAAAAAAGCCACTCGGCAGGGGCACCGAGTGGCTTTTCTGATTGATTGACCAATCCTACAACACATTCAAAGACTTCAGCGTTTCCATTGTAAGCTGGCCGCTTGCAATGCCTTTGTTACGCTGGTAAGTAGCAACTGCGTCCATTGTCTCACGACCCAATACGCCGTCAACACGACCAGGATCGTATCCGCGCATTTTAAGAGCACGCTGTAGTGAGGAGATTACTTCTCTATCCGCGTTGGTTTGACAAAGAATAGACTGCCATTCCATGCGGCTATCAGAGATTTTTTCTCGTTTTACAACGGTGTCATACTCAGCAGGAATATCAATTGCACGTTCTTTAGCTGACTCAACCAGTTTACGAACACGAACAGTCTGGTATTCAGCAGGAATGCTCACCTTACGCGTTGTTGCAGGTACTTTCAGCACTCGTTTTGTCACTGTTTTGTATTCTGCAGGTACTTCTACAAGACACATGATTTCACCTGTAGAGTTGTCTACTTTGGTGATAGCGCCTTCCCCTTTTTTCCAGGTTGTGTACGCAGGCTTAACGAGTACGCGTTCGGTAACTGTTTCATATACGGCAGGAACTGTTTCGATGCGCTCAGAAGCTTCTTTTACCATTACACGCTCGTCAACCGTTCGATAAACTGGAGCAACCGTTTCGATTCTCTGAGAAGCTTCTCGAACCATAACGCGTTCGGTATTTGTCTGATAGCGCTCAGGTATAAGAACACGAGCATAACATTCGCCTGGTGTTGCGTTTGGGGGAAGATCAGCGTCGTTTACAGCGAGTACTGATTCTTGCGCCAACGCGGGCGTAGCAAAAATTATTAAAGCAAAAGCAACAAGTGTAGTCCGTAGTGATTTTTTCATTTTTATGTTTTTCTATAGTGGGAAGATGAAAACTACCAGTGCATTCGTATTACGTAAACCACTGTATAATTATGTGTTTAATTTTGCAACAACTGAATGACTGTTTTTTGGTAGTGGGTCATCGTAATCCTCCAAAACCTTCGTTTTTAGCGGATTAAGCGGGCATCACCGCGTGGGGCCGATGATGCCCATATTCATTATCTATATAGGCCAAGAACGATGCCAATTTATTTTGCAAACAGTGCAGAGAGTCCGTTTTCTTGCTTCCTGGAACCATTTGAGCCATTCGAAACAACCAATTCAGCGCCTTCTCGAGCCGATCCTGGAACGAGTTTAAGTTTCTTCGCTTGAGATACCCAGTTATCCCGATCGATTCGGCCTTTGAAGACCTCCAGTAAATTGTCGACCGTTTGCACATCCGAGTTATTCCACGAGGCAACTTGCCAGAAGTAATAGACTCCAATCTGGTTCAATAGCCTTTCAAGCTTAGGGCCGACACCCGATATCTTCTTAAGATCATCTTTTTTCCCCATGGTAGCTGACTTGAGCAAACGAGGCCCTTCAGATGGAATAGCAGCCTGGGTACTCTTCTCAGCTACGCGATCGAGTTTTGCGTCAATGGCCTGCAACTTCTCATGAAACGGAGAAAGATCAACCGTTGCCGGCTGCGGGAGCGCCTTAATCTGATTCTCAAGAGCAGCCAATCTCTGGTGCAAGGGATTTATATCAACCGTTGGAGGTTTTGGCAGGGACTTCAACTGATTTTCCAACGAAGCCAATCTATGATTCACTGGATTGAAGTCGACTTTTGTTGGCTGCGGCAAAGACTTTAGGTGATTTTCTAGTGCCGCTAACCGAACTTGAATCGGAGACAGGTCGACGCTGTGGGGTTGAGGTATGGATTTGATTTCATTCTCCAGTGTATCCAACCTGAGATTAAGCGGCATTAAATCTACCTTAGCAGGCTGTGGTAGGGATGTAATCTGACCCTCAAGTGAATGCAGCCGCTGGGTAATAGGAGCAAAATCAATCGACTTACTCTGCGATATTGCGTTAAGCTTCCCTTCTAGCACTTGAATTTTTTGATACAGCGGTAATAAATCAACCTTCTCTGGTTGAGGAATAGCCTGAACAAGGCGTTGAACGTGGTTTATTTGCTCATGTACAGGATTCAAGTTGACGGGCTCAGCAACTTGAGGCTCAGGCATATTACGAATGAGCCCTTCGATAGAATTTACTCTATTTTCCAGAGGGAACAGGTTGATGGCGCTGACTTTCTTCCAAATCCGTTCCATTGCAGCCTGATCTTCGTGAGATCGAGCTGTCAGGCTCTCAAAGGATTCTGAAACATCAACAAATCGACTCCGCGCCCACCAATACCCCAGCATCAATCCTAATAACGTGGCAGCCAAAAAGAGAAGAGCGAATTTAGCAATTAGGTAAATCATAACTTTATAAATAAGTGGTGATAAAAATCCGATAGGTGTTAGTTGAATTCAGCCGTTCGAATCGCAATGCGCCGATTCATGGCTCTTCCTTGAGGGGTCTCATTAGACATCACAGGACGTGTTTCTCCATAACCGATCGCTGATAAACGGGATGCGCTAACGCCAAGATTGCCTAGTGCAGTAACAACAGCATTGGCTCGGCTGCGGCTTAGAACAAGATTGGAATCGTCCTCTCCAACATTATCCGTATGTCCCTCTACGACCAGATCTCCCGGACAGCTCATCGCTATCTCACTGATTACTTCTAGCTGTTTTTTACTGCCTTCAGATATAACAGCGCTTGCTGTTTCAAAGAAAATCATCGTTTCTGACAATGCATTATTTAGCTGCATATTGCATGCATCAATGTCCTTTTCGAATTGCAGGTCGAGTTCACCAATGCGCTCAGGAAATCGGATACTCGTAAACAAATCCCGGATAGGTTGCTCGTTTTCCTCTGCTGTTCTGGCCACCATAGAAAGTACACCATCGCTCCAGATTACCCGGCCCGTTTGCACTTCACTTAAAAGCGACCAGGCTTTGTTGGCCGCCCAATTGTAGCGAGCATCTTCGGCTTTTCCAATCACGTTCAGTGAATCGATGACGGCGCCGAACTGGGACGCATATTCAATCACCTTGTTATGGGCCTCAAGGTCAGGCACCTCTCCACGCAGAATAATACCCCCGGCATTACGTACAAATGAAAAGTTGTGATGGCGTGTTACCTGTTCAGGCTCAAGTTCAACATCTACGTTCGTGGGGCACACTAGATTTTTAGCGATGAATGTATCGCATGTTGTTCCAAGAGCTACCCGTTTGATACGTTGAGCGTCTTCGGCGTTTGCGGTCCCCTTGATGGCCACACGTTGCCCATCTGCTCGAACGGTCATTTGTGAGTAACCGGCCTCTTGTAAGACCGATTGAACACGGTCCCCTGTATCCTTTTGCATATCGGGGGCTATGAAAAAGAGACCTGCGAGAAAAAGCAAGCCCAACAACAAGAGTGGAAGTAGGCCAAAAGGCCACCAACGACGGGGTTCATCACTGCGGCGAAAGTAGCGCCTGACTGAGTAGCTGGCAGACCGTGTCTGGCTGCTCTTTGTGTGCTCCGATGAGGAATGTTCAGTCATGTTTGTCTGTTGTAATTTATGTGAACTGTACGTGGGCATCCTGCTCGGACAAGCGCCTCACTGAATCAGTTTTTTAATATCACAACAGGTATTCCAAGGCAGAAAAAGGCCCTCTTCATGGCCATTCAGGGCTATTTTCTGTCACAATTTGCATCATAAAATTGGGCATTGTAGCAATTTCATGCATTGTAGAAGCTGCTAATTGAGCCAAATAAGCGCAAGGTTTGCGTCAAACATCAGGAGAAAAACAAGCATCTACCCGCACATTAGAGAGATTGCTTCTCCATCTTTATTACGCACTCTCTATAGGATATGACAGAGCCCCATCCAACACCTCTCTGTGATCAAGACACAAAGCTGGAATACGTAGATCCAACCCAGATTCCACAGTGGAATCAATGGGTAGCTCAGCAAGAGGAAAGCACCATATTTCATACATCCAACTGGGCTCACGTTCTCTCAGAATCGTATGGGTATGTCCCTACATACCTGGTATGTAATAACAAAGGAATACACCAGGCTATCTTCCCCATGATGGAAGTACATAGCTTCCTGACGGGCCGGCGAGGCGTAAGCTTACCTTTTTCCGACTTCTGCCAACCTCTTATTCGCCCGGAAATCTCACTAATCGATATATTTGACAAAGTAAAGAACGAGGGCACATCAAGAAAATGGCAGTCCATCATGCTACGCGATGTGCCTCATTGGACAGAGGAACCGTTTAAGGTCATTGAATACCTTGACCATACCATTGATCTCAACCAATCGAGCGACGCCTTGTTTTCTTCCCTGCGTACCAATTACCGGAGAAAGATCAAGAAGGCAAAAAAGAATGATATAGAGATCAAATTTGAGCGGTCGATTGAAGCAACGAAGGCGTATTACAAGCTGCATTGTCTAACGAGAAAAAAGCACAAGCTTCCTCCCCAACCGTTTCGGTTCTTTAAAAAGATCCATGAGCATATCCTCTCCAAAGAACTGGGATTTATCATTCTTGCCTATCATAATGGGGAAGCCATAGCTGGTGCGGTATACATGCATTTTGGAAAGCATGTCATTTACAAATACGGTGGATCGAACAGTACCTATGACAACCTCAATGGAAACTACCTGGTTCAATGGTCGGGCATCGAATGGGCGGCAAATAATGGATTTGACTGTTTAAGTCTAGGGCGCACGGATCCAGAGAACAAAGGACTCATTCAATACAAAAACGGATGGGCATCGTCTTCAAGGCCGCTTGCCTATTACAAATTTGACCTGGGACAAGAGGAGTTTACCAACAGTAAAGGTAAATTATTGCATTACGCCACACATCTCTTTAAAAGGATGCCGTTGCCTGTTCTTAAGATGGCCGGATCTTTCCTTTATCCACACATTGGATAGCATCGAGCTACTTGCCTTTTAATTTGTTCACCACGTTTCGAGTCTGCCTTAAAAAAGGCCCTATATCCCGATGATCCCACACCGCAAATGTCTTGTTCGAAGATACATACGGGGACACATAGTCCCGTATTGAAAACGGCTCTTTAGACCGGTTCTTTAAGATGTTCATCCAATCGGTGTGGCATTCAATCCAATACAGACTCTCGTTGTACGCATTGCACTCGATCTGTACATCCTCGACCAGATCTTTATAGATAATCAATGGCATATTGACACCAGACTTTATCGCGAGCCAACCGCTTCTAGGCATGCGGACATTGATTTCGATGAGCTTTAGTTTGTTGTCTCTTGGATCCCGCTTAAATTCTGCACTGCAATACCCTTTGTAGTTGCCTTGTTTTAGGATACGCTCCGTCAGCTCTTCAACGTCATTGTTTCGTTTCATGCTTTTGCCAATCCGCATGACACCAAAGTTTGGAGGATGCTGACGCACCTTGGCATTAAAGAACCGTGCTGCCATGACTCCCTTTGAGTTGACGTAGGCCTGTAAGCGCTCAAAATTACTTTCGGGGCCGGGGATGACTTCTTGAACCACTACCTTGAACCCCGCTTCTTGAGCTTTACGGTAGTGGCTGATGAGTTCGTCGAACGAATGTGCATGAAACATCTTCGTTCCAAAATGCTTAACGAACTCATGGCTGTTTACCGGCTTGATGATACACGGAAACAACAGTTCCGACCGTATTTTCTCAAGGGATTCTGTGGATTCAGGAGTTATCGAAAGAGGATGGGGCACCCCGCAGGCATCTGCCATTCGGTACAGAGCATCCTTTTCAATGTAGCAGCCGAGTACCTTCCATGATGGTGTCACTAACCGGTAATACTCGCTGAGTGCGTTCTTATGCTTCGAAAGCGCCACAGCCATATAGTCTCCGGTTTCTAGAATGAGCGTCCCCTTCCACTTCGGGCCATTCTCCAGCAGAAAATCGATATAGGCTTTTTCTGATTCGCCCGGATGGGGCATCTTCACAATCTCTGACGCATATTTCGAAGCACACCCAATTTCGGACAGCGTGTGAGTCATAGCTATGACTTCAAATCCACCGACCTTCCCGAGGGCTCTTATCACGGCAAGGCCTGCTGTTCCACAGCCTTGCACTATCACTCTTTTTTTGTTCATCAAGATGTACTTCCATAATAGGTATATCTTAATGTCTTCACGTCTAGAGGCCTTTTCTTAAGAACAGCCTAAGAATTTGACACTTAAAGCCTCCGAGACATAAACTTTTTACTGCCTCATTATTTAGCTTTCAGACATCCCACTAACTCATCTGTGCGATTGACGCTCAAATGTAGTACTTTCATTAAATCCAGCTTGTATCCTCAGTCATTATCGTATGTCTTTGAACTCAGATATTGATATAACAGGACTTTTACGTGCGTATAGTGACGGTGACAAAACGGCTATCGATCAACTGGTCCCTTTTATTTATCAGACATTGCGTGCGCTAGCCCACCATCATTTGCGCAAAGAACGATCGGACCATACGTATGTCACTACAGCACTTGTTCATGAAGCCTATCTGAAACTCCTTGAGATCAACCAGATACAGTGGAAAGACCGTGCCCACTTTATGGCCATGGCATCTAGAGCCATGCGCCGTCTACTGGTAGACTATGCGAATCACAGAAATGCCCAAAAGCGGGGGGCAGGAGCACAGAAGGTTGACTTGGAGGAGATGATGTTAGTCAATGATGACAAAATAGATGATATTCTGGATCTTCACCAATCCTTAAATCGCTTGGAAAAGCTCGACCCTCGTAAAAGCCTGATGCTTGAATATCGCTACTTTGGGGGGCTTACAAACGAGGAAATAGTGCAAGCGACGGGATTGTCACTTGCTACTGTTAAGCGTGACATGACATTCTCTCGCGCTTGGTTAGCGAATGAACTACAAGATAATATACAACCCAACCTCCCATAACCCCGGACTCCTTAAGACGATGAGAAACAGCGATTGGGGTGAGTTGAATCGTATATTTGATGAGGCTATAGCCCTCTCTCCTCTAGATCGAAAAGCATTTCTTGATCAGGCATGTACAAATAAGGCGCTCAGATCACACATTGAGTCTTTGATACGTGCCTATGGAGAAGCAGATAATATCTTGCATTCTCTCGATCAGCTTGTCAATATCCCATCAAAACCTGGATATGTCGCTGGTGATTACCTGGGACACTATAAGATTGTGGGGGAAATTGGACGTGGAGGCATGGGAGTTGTTTATCAGGCGGAAGACACCAAATTGCTGCGTCCCGTTGCTCTCAAATTTCTTCCGAATTATATAGACCCGGCACTTCAAGCCCAAGATCGTTTTGTTAATGAAGCCAGAGCTGCGTCTGCACTGGATCATCCTAACCTCTGCACCATTCACGAAATCAGTACGCATGAAAACAGATCTTTTATTGCAATGGCGTACTACGACGGCGAGACGTTAAGAGAAAAAATTACCCAAGGCCCTATTCCTATCCAACAAGCGATTAACTTTGCCTATCAATTAGCAGATGGATTGTCGAGCGCTCATGAAAGAGGAATCGTTCATCGCGATATTAAACCCGCCAACGTAATTGTAACGAAAGAAGGCCGGGTTATTATCCTAGATTTTGGGCTTGCAAAAATGGCTGAACAGACTCAACAACTCTCTATGAAAGGTGTTGCGTTCGGAACAGTAGCCTACATGAGCCCAGAGCAAACACGAGGAGATAGGACAAGTACAAAGACTGATGTTTGGTCCCTAGGGGTTGTTCTATACGAGATGATTACAGGAAGCCGTCCCTTTGCCGGGGCGACAAATTCAGTCATTATAGAGTCCATTCGGAACGACAATCCCCCTCTTTTATCTAGTCTCTCCGCAGATGCTTTCCCAACGCTTCCTTCTCTTGTAGAGAGTATGCTGGAGAAAAAAGAAATAGATCGCCCCACGTGTGCCGAGGCTCTCAGAAGCCTTTCTACTCTACAGTCTGCAACTGCTGCATCGACTAGTAAAAAAAATTCCCAATTAACGGCGATAGTTCTTGGTGCCATAGCGGCATTTATTGTTTTGTCTTTTATATACATCCGACCGCTAATCAATCAAAACCAGGCTGCAAAGGCAGAAGCACTTTTACCAGAAATTCAGCGATTAGCACAGTCCGGCGATTTCCCTGAAGCGTATAGACTTGCAGAAGAAGCCAACGAACACCTTGCAGGCGACTCGAGACTATCTTCAATGTGGCCCTTAATCGCAGATAAACTCACAATCATCACAGAACCCGCTGGAGCACGAGTCACTGCACAACGTTTTGATGTTGATGCTGAAGGCCTATCATCGGCACCAGAGTATCTAGGAGAAACTCCGATCTCAGACGTTCAAGTGCCTCGGGGTGCTTACCGACTTATCCTTGAAAAAGAGGAGTATGCTCTTGTTGAGCGCATGATATCGCGACACCTGTTTGATCCGCGCGTTCTGGTAGAACAGAAACTCATCAAAGAAAACCGCCTCCCAGATGACATGGTTTTCGTCCCAGGTGGTACCTATCAGCTGCGTGGACAAGATCTCCTTACAACTGAAAGAGTTGCTCTTCAAGACTATGCGATTGATCGATACGAAGTAAGTAATTCTGATTTCAAAGCCTTTATTGATGCAGGTGGTTATCGCGTTCAATCGTACTGGCAACATCCTATTTATGATAATGGAATAGAGATTCCCTGGGAAAGTGCCATCAAAGAACTTGTAGACCGAACAGGGCTCAACGGACCTCGCAACTGGACAAATCAGAATCCGCCATCAGCAGAAGAAGATTTACCCGTCACAAATATAACGTGGTATGAAGCTCAAGCCTATGCCCGTTGGGCCGGTAAACGATTGCCTACTATTATTGAGTGGCAACGAGCAGCGCGACCAGATACGATACACCCCATGGGCATGATCATGCCCTGGGGTACGATTGTGCCCAATGAATCTGTAGAATACCAGGCCAACTTCAATTCTTCGGGAGCAGTAGCTGTCAACAGTCATCCGTTTGGAGTAAGCCCTTATGGAGCTTATAATATGGCAGGAAATGCTAGAGAATGGTGCGCAAACCCAATGGGGAAAGGCTACATAACAGCAGGCGGCTCTTGGGCTGACCCAGGATACTCTTTTGCATACTTAGGTTCGTTTCCCGGCTTATTTTCCAACTCTCAGATTGGCTTTAGATGTGCACGTACCTTATCGGGTTCTGACTCGGTGCATAGTGTAATGCATCTTCCCGATGAACCACCTGTCCCAACATATACACCGGTGGATGATCAGACCTATCGAAATCTCCTGTCCCATTATCGGTATGACCCTACTCCCCTGGATGCGATTATAACGAAAATAATTGAAACACCTGACTGGACACGCGAAACCATCTCCTTTGCAGGTGCAAGAGGAGAACAGCTTCTTGCCTATTTATATCTTCCCAAGCATGCGACGGCCCCTTATCAGGCTGTTCTATTTTCTCCTCCCTTGCCAGTACTTCTTGGATGGTACAGCATCGTTCAAGAGGCAGAAAGGACACTGGGTCCCTATATAAAGACGGGAAGGGCGGTATTGGCTATAGTACCCAAGGGAGGAGTCGAACGTCCCAGAGAACCCGGCTTTCAATTTCCAGCTCAGAACAGTGTGGAGATGCGTAATATTGGGGTTAGCTGGGCTGCAGAGTACAGCCGAGGGTTGGATTACCTTGAAACAAGGGAGGACATTAATATGCAAAAAATCGCGCATATTGCATTCAGTGCTGCCGGGTCAGGATTGATCTTCCCTTCACTTGAAGATCGATATCGCTCGATATTGCTCATTAGCTCAGGATTACCAACATTCATTACAGAGCGACTTCCTGAAGCAAATCCGATAAACTTCCTGCCATATTACAATGCCCCTGTTCTTGCCCTATCCGGACGTTTTGATGAGATCAATGCTATAGATACCCACGTTCGTCCCATGTTTGATCTTTTGCCTCATCCCAAGCGACTGGAGATCGTCGAAAGCGGACATGTCCCGCCGCTTGAGATGAGCGTACCCATTATTCGTTCGTGGTTGGATGAAACACTGGGTGCCGTTGACATGAAATAGTCAACCTCCCAGAATTCACTTGGCGAGCATCATAGCCCTGGTCAGAATACGTCCTTCTGTTCGAAGTGAATAAAAGTACAACCCAGAAGCAAAACCCGCAGCATCCCAACGCACCTCATATTCTCCTGCCTCCTGCAATCCATCAGCCAGCCGTGTGATCTCGCGACCCTGTGCATCAAAGATTGTTAGTTGAACCTGGGCGGGTTTCTGCAATTCATACCGAATCGTAGTGGCTGGATTAAACGGGTTTGGATAGTTCTGATACAGGCTAAATCGTTCGGGGCTTGACGGATCAACATCTTCAATAGAGGTCGCAACATTACCTGGCATTTTAAATATCAGCCCTGCCAAGGAAGCAATAAAGATATCTCCATCGGGTGCCATGTGCATCCCCGACGGTAAGAGCAACCCTGTAAGTAGGCTATCAATTCTTTCTTCACTCACCCTTACCAGGCTGCCGGTTTCTGGTACGAATCCATCATTTAGATCATATAACCCCATCTGCAAAGCGAGAAGGGATCCGTCAGAAGGATCGGTGTCCAGATCCGTAATAAGCGTAAGTCCTTCTTGAAATAATTGAACCTCTCCATCCATATTGATCTGATAAATACGAGCCGCACCTTCTAGAAAAGGAAAACCAGAGAAGGTGCTCACATATAGATATTCACCATCATAAAGCAAGTTACTTGGAACGGCCTCAATCACCGGTGGACCTACTGGTGAGGGATTGGGAGTAGGGTCCAACGAAGCAAAGACTTCCATTTCCCCGGTTTGTCCATCCATCTTGTATACAGAGTTCGAGCCGGCATCAGCCAGGAAGAGATCGCCATCAGGTCCGGGCTCTATGTCGTAGAGGTTATTCTCCATCAGGCCATTCGACAACGCAAATGCACCTGTATTTGCGACTGTGTCGATTGCAGTAGCTGGCAAAGGGCCATTCCCAGGCGAAAATCCTGTTGGGTCGATGCGCAGTAGATAACCTTCTGGGGTAACGGTACCCAGCCCATTGGTTATGTAGATAAATCCATCGATCAGTTCCAGGTGATAAGAACCGGCTACTCCACCTGGTTCAGTTACAGACCCGAGTCCTTCGATAAACGAATGAATCTGGCCATCGGGGGTGACAACGGATATAGCTCCATCATTATTCCCCAAACCGACCTCCGCCACCCACAGCCAACCCTGGTCGTCTACTTCGAGTCCTATCGGAGTAGCGAGGTTGGCTGCGTAGGGTGGAAGTTGCGCGTGCGAAAGGCCGGCCCATAGGAAGAGCCCACAAAGTGCTGAAAGACATTTAGTAGCGTACTGCATTAGAGTCCTTAAATAGATTGGTTATACAAGGCTTTAATACAGTAGGCTAGAAACTCAGCTAAAAGGGCTCATACATTTTAAAGATTTATGCTACGCCACCATTCACCGTGCGAACGGAAACAGGCACGTTGTAGTCTCCAAAATAAACGGAGTCTCTATAGGCTACTCGAACCCGTTTGCCAGACTGAAAGGCTTTCTCGAACGCATCGATGAGGTATCGTTCTTTGTTTGTCATTGGTTCATACAGGGGTATCGTGTACGTCGTCAAATCTTCCATCTTAACCTGATAAAAAGGAAGGGTATTAACCTCAATAGGCCCAAGGCTTTCAATCGCTAATACGCCAGTTGGAGAAACTACCGGTTGGACCTGCGCTTCCCAATG
>JAHQVL010000291.1 GCA_019634345.1 Rhodothermaceae bacterium | reverse complement strand
TCCCTTGAGGCCATGCGGTTATGGCCCATGTACTTTGCGATGAAAGCGCTGAAGCCCGCTCCTGAGCGATCGCTTATTGGAGCTGTTTTGTGTCGCATAGATGCGTACTGGAGCGACAATCTGTTTATGCAGTCTATGCTCAAGGAATTTATCACGGAGCGGCTCGCTGATGGGGAGGTCCCTGCATTTGGAATCCATTTAGATGATAAGTCAGAAGAAACCATTCCCGAGTTAGAATCTCTGTTGGAGTCTTTGCATATCGATGAGTTAAAACCGCTCGAAAAGGAGTTGGCGGAATGGCAACGGATGCGTGTGGATGTGCGAACGTTGCGGAGTATTGGTGTTGTATGGAATAAAGATCGAATGGCCGGCCCTATTATCGAGCATCCAGCCATGGACCATCTGCTCCGTGAGTTGGAGCTTGCTCTGTTGGCCGCACAAAAACGGTCCGTTCTGTTGATAGGCGAATCGGGCGTTGGGAAAACCACACTCAGTACCGTTTTCGCGCGTCGGTTACAAAAAGAAGGGTGGACGATCTTCGAGGCTGGGGCTATGGAAATTCTGGCCGGCCAGTCGTACGTAGGAGAATTAGAAGGCCGTATCCAAGAGCTTCTTAATAATTTGGGAGGAAACCGAAAGGTACTCTGGCTCATCCCGAGTTTTCACCAGCTGGTGTTTGCCGGTTATCATCAGAATGACCCACGAAGCATCCTGGATATGTTGATGCCTGCATTCGAAATGGGACAATTGACCATTATAGGGGAAATTGAACCGGATGCGTATGAACGGCTTTTGCAACGAAAGCCAAGAATGCGGACGGTCTTGAAGGGCATTCATGTTGCTCCTATGGACAATGAGGAGGCGCTAGCTATAGCGAGGCAGTGGAACAAGGCGAGCCACACCAAGGGGCTCTCAGCCCCAATTAATCCAACGGTGATGGAAGAAGCCTTTCATCTTGCAAGGCAGTTCTTGGACAAGGCAGCAGCGCCTGGTAATCTCATTGGGTTGTTGAAGTGGACGCAGCGGAATGTTAATAATGCTGAAAAGCCCTTCTCGATAGAGGACGTGCTGCACAGCTTGACACAGCTTACCGGCCTGCCTTCAAGTATTCTAGATCAGCGGCAAGGCCTGGATTTGGATGCGCTCCGAAGTCTTTTTCAGGAACGGGTTCTGGGCCAGGTTGAGGCTGTAGATTGCCTGGTCGATAGAGTGGCCATGATAAAGGCAGGTCTCAACGATCCCACGAAGCCGGCTGGGGTCTTTCTGTTTGTCGGGCCTACAGGGACGGGCAAAACGGAGATTGCTAAGACATTGGCAGAGTTCTTATTTGGTTCGGCTGATCGTATGATTCGGTTTGACATGAGTGAATTCATGTCTGAAGATTCATTGCACCGGCTTATTGGGGAGCGGGATCGGACTGCGGAGTCGCGTGCACTGGTGAATGTAATCCGCAATCAACCGTTTTCTGTTATCCTTTTGGATGAGTTCGAAAAGGCGCATCACAAAGTATGGGACTTATTCTTACAAGTATTTGACGATGGGCGATTGACAGATAGGCTTGGTAATACAGCCGATTTTCGGCATAGTATTATTATTATGACGTCCAATCTAGGCGCCGCCATTCCACAGGGGAGTGGACTTGGGTTTTCTGGAGATCAAAAAGGGTTCTCGGAGTCTTCTGTAACCCGTTCAGTGCGAACGGCATTTCGACCAGAATTTCTGAATCGTATCGATCGGGTGGTTGTCTTTAGGCCGCTTAGCCGAAGCATTGTACGGGAGATTCTGCTAAAAGAGTTGAATGATGTACTTTCTCGCAGAGGGTTCCGGAATAAGGATTGGGCCGTAGAGTGGGAAGAATCAGCGCTGGACTTCTTGCTGGATAAAGGATTTACGGAAGAGCTTGGTGCACGGCCGCTAAAGAGAGCCATCGAACGGTATGTGCTTTCGCCACTAGCGATAACGATTGTTCAAAACAAATTCCCGGAAGGAGATCAGTTTCTTTTCGTTCGGAGCGCAGGAAAAGCCTTGGAGGTTGAGTTTATCGATCCAGATGCTGAGGAGCATGAGGAAGGGGAAGAGGTGGTAAGCCGGGAAACGCCAGCTGAGCAAGACATAAGTTCATTAAAATCCTTAATTCTGGATACACATGGTTCACCTACTGAAGTTGACCGTATTGAAGCGATTTACGAAAAATTGTGCGATGAAGTGGAGTCTGATGAGTGGCAATCAAAGAAAGAGTCTTCGCTAGCCCTTACGTCTTCGCCCGAATTCTGGAGTTCACCGGATCGGTTTAAGGTACTTGCCGAAGTGGAATACATGGATCGGTTAGAGCGGGGGCTAGATACAGCCGAATCGCTCTTCAATCGTTTACGAGGGGAAAGCGACGAACCACGGAATAACTACTCCAAGGTATTGGTCCACAGATTGGCTCATCGTCTCTATGTGCTCGAAAGCGCTCTGGAAGGCGAGGTTCAACAAGTCCCAAGAGATGCCTTTTTGTCTGTCGAAGTGGCGCCCAATTTTCGGTCAGATGCCGATGTGTTGAAATTCGCTGGCAAGCTGACAGCAATGTATCTAAAATGGGCCGAAACACGACAAATGCGGTTCAAAAAATTGGTCGAGAATAGGGTCGACTCGGAGAGTGTCCAGCGTTTTGTATTTGCAATAGCTGGGTTTGGGGCATACCCGATTCTTAAGCAAGAACGCGGCGTTCATGTTTGGGAGGACCATCCCGATGAATCCAATCAAAACAAGAAGAAGATTCATGTACACGTTCGGGTAGCTCCACAGCCTATTCCTACAACAAAAGATACTGCTGAATTAATCGCACAGGCTGAGCACCAGTTGGCGCAACAGGAAGGGCGAACAACCATCGTCCGTAGGTACAGGCGCGAGCCTTCACCGCTCGTGAGAGACCGTATCAAAGGATGGCGCACTGGAAAACTGGACCAGGTGCTCGACGGAAATTTTGACTTATTTGGATAACCGCCTACGTACACCCAAATAAACCCTCTCGGATTATTTGGGTGGTTTCGTGTTCCGGGTTAAAAGCGTCCATTTGACCTGAAAACAACCCGAAACCAATCACATCAATTCGTCAGAATTTATGCGATTGTACTTAAGGTTTTTCAAGAGCTGTTAAGAAAGAGACGAATTGTCCGCCCTGGGGCCGGAGTACTCGGACCAATGCCGTTTCGCCTGTATTTAGGGAATCGAACGCGCGCATGAAATCCTCTTTGTCAACAATGGGTTCGTCTGCAACCTCGATGACCACATCCCCTCGTTGTAATTTAGCATCCCTGTAAGCGGTCCCGTTGGGCGAAATCTCAATAATGATGACACCCTGGATATCTACATCCTCCAGGCCTAGCTCTTCAAGGAAATCTTCATTCAGCGTTTCAATGCGTGATAAGCCTAGTGATTCAAGAAGCTCACGGTTGTTGTCACCTCTGCGATCATTAACCCTTGGAGGTAATTCATCTCTGGCATCGATAGCATTATCGCGTTCACCTAGAATAACGACTTTATCAAATTCTTCTCCATTGCGGACGACCCGCATATCGACCTGTTCTGCAGGACGCTTATTGGCGATAATCGTGCGCAACTGGTTGTATTCCAGGAGAGGTCGATTGTCGACCTGCAAGATAATATCTCCCTGGCGCAAATCTGCTTGATCAGCAGCACTGCCACTGGTAACTGCAGTAATCTGCGCAGCTCCGCGAGGTACGTTTAGTACTTCCGAAAGCGTTTCACTAACGGGCGCAAAGTTGACTCCTAAAAACCCTCTTTTAACAATGCCTTGCTCTACCAACTGGGTCGCCACATTTTCGACTACATCAACCGGTATTGCGAAGCCGATACCTTGAAAGTTGCCTGATTTGGTGAAAATGGCTGAATTAATACCAATAAGCCGGCCATTGATGTCTACCAGTGGTCCTCCCGAATTACCAGGGTAAATGGTGGCATCCGTTTGGATAAAGCTTGAGAAAACGTTAAGGCTGCTTATCTGGTCACTGGTGCGTTCGGTTGCACTGACAATGCCGAGCGTTGCCGTATTTCCCAAGTCTTGAGATAAAGGAGATCCAAAGGCCATAACCCATTGCCCGACTTGAACCTCATCCATTTGTCCGTAAGAGATATAG
This sequence comes from Rhodothermaceae bacterium, assembly GCA_019634345.1. Classification (GTDB taxonomy): domain Bacteria; phylum Bacteroidota; class Rhodothermia; order Rhodothermales; family JAHQVL01; genus JAHQVL01. The sequence continues at coordinate 10,785 of JAHQVL010000291.1, read as the reverse complement.
GGTAAATTCTCTGCTTCAATTTTGATCACTGCGAGATCACTCAACGGGTCTGTTCCAACGATGCTTGCATCATAAAAGCGGCCGTCATGGAGGCGAACTTCGAGTTGGTCCGAGTTGGAAATGACGTGGTTGTTTGTGATTATATAACCGGTCTCGCTTGCAATAACTCCCGATCCGAGGCCTTCAGACAAGAAGAAGTCCGATCCATTATTGTTTGAATTGGGCCGGTTCGGCATCATGTCTTCAAAGGGAGTACCTTCCAAAGGGTTTTCGCCAAAAGCGGATCCTTGAGCTACTTTCTTTTCAGATCGGATTTGCACTACAGCAGGGTTTACAGATTCTGCAACTTGTGTAAATGCATCTTCGAGGGCCGCAGCTGACGCTGCGTTCGCATTGTTGAGTGCGGTAGTTCCATTACCAGTAAGAAAGCCCCTTGCATGGCTCACCGCCGTAGTCTCTTGCCCGGTTAATAATGCACTACCCAAAGTGGTAAAGAAAATGCCTGCCAGGAAAGCACTTACGATAAATAGAAGGAGGGGTACGTTTCTTTTAACGCTCATAGTCACGCCTCGAAAAAGTCAGTGTATACTATAAATATCAATTTGTCTGGACAAATGGTCTGTAACAGGCAAAATAAATCCGCTGTTTAAGCCATAAAGACGACTTTATTGCTATACAGCGTCTACTTTGCTGTTAGAAGAAAAAAGCGTGCCGATGCGATGAGTGGAGATTAAATAAAGATAATCCAAAGAGTAATTATAAATGGTACACGCGTATCATTTGCCAGGCACACCGGGCTCTGTCATTTCCCGGACATTGAGATATGCATCCAGCTCTTGATCCGATAGCAGTCCCATTTCTTTTGTTACTTCTCGAACTGATTTACGTTCTTTAGCTGATTTCTTAGCGACTTCAGAGGCTTTGTCATAACCAATTGCTCCATTAAGAGCCGTTGCTATCGATGGATTGAGCTCAAGAAGCTCCTGGCATCGTTCTCGGTCGGCTTGGATACCTTCCAGGCAGTTCTTTTGGAAGGCTCTACATCCATTGGCCAGGATGGTGATACTCTCGAGCATAGCGTGAGCCATCACTGGCATCATCACATTAAGCTCAAAATTACCATGCTGCCCTCCAATTGTGATGGTGTGGACGTTGCCCATCACGCGGGCACATACCATCATCATCGCTTCACTCATCACGGGATTTACTTTGCCTGGCATGATGGACGATCCAGGCTGGATGGCGGGTAGTTTTATTTCTGAAATCCCACTCGTAGGGCCACTTGAGAGATGGCGGATATCGTTCACGATTTTCATCAGGGCAACAGCCGTGGTATTGATCATGCCTGCTGCTGTCACAAATGCATCTTTCGATGCCTGGGCTTCAAAGTGATTTTTTGCTTCCCAGAAGGTGAGGCCGGTCGACTTGTTTATATGGGTTATGGCTTCCTCTACAAAAGGAACAGGGCGGTTAATGCCTGAGCCCGTAGCTGTACCTCCCAGCGCGAGTTCTGCCAATTCTTCAGAAGCCAACCGAAGCCGGCGAATGGCGCCATCAATCTGGGCTGCATATCCTCCAAATTCCTGGCCCAGCCGTACCGGCGTAGCATCCATCAAGTGCGTGCGCCCGCTTTTTAATACATCATCAAATTCTTCTGCCTTCTTCGATAACGCATCCCGGAAATCGGTAAGAGCAGGAATAAGTTCTAGCTCTATCGCTACACGAGCTGAGACATGCATAGCGGTAGGGATCACGTCATTGGACGATTGCGACATATTGACGTGATCATTAGGATGTACCTTTTTGCTTCCTCGTTCACCTCCCAGTAGCTCAGACGCAAGGTTCGAGATGACCTCGTTGGTGTTCATATTTGTTGAGGTACCACTCCCGGTTTGAAAGATGTCCAGAACAAACTCATCATCAACAGAGCCTTCGATCACCTTTTGAGCACTATCGATAATCGCGTCAGCCACGTCCTTGTCCAATAAGGTCAGGTTGAAGTTCGCTATTGCCGCAGATTGCTTAATAATCCCCAATGCCTGAATAAATCGCCGGGGAAACCGTATACCACTAATCGGAAAATTTTCAACAGCGCGTTGTGTTTGTGCTCCATACAAAGCATCTGAAGGCACATGAACATCTCCTAATGAATCCTTTTCTATACGATGTGGCATGGGAAAATACGTTTCTGGTTTCTTGTTTCTGGTTTCTTGTTTGGCAATCTGTTATATAGTCGCCCAGTGTTGCGTTAAAAACAGCACATATGAGGTTTATTTCATAAGGAATTTGGTAATATCAATTATGCCAATAGTTCCACGTTGAAACCTCCCATGCCAAATACTTTAAAACGGAACCAGAAACAAGAAACCAGAAACGAGAAACAACAAAGGATGACCACCATCTCTACAGTGAAAGAAATGCAGCAAGCCGCGCGTGTGGCAAGGGGGGAGGGTAAACGCCTGGCGCTGGTGCCAACCATGGGTGCGCTGCATGATGGGCATCTTTCATTGGTTCAGGAAGCAAGAAAACACGCGAATCATGTAACCGTCTCTATTTATGTGAATCCGACGCAATTTGGCCCTTCGGAGGACTTCGAAGAATATCCCAGGGAAATTGAGTCCGATTTGAAGAAACTGGGTGAGATTGGGGGAGTAGATGCCGTTTTCGCACCACTGGCAAAAGAAATGTATCCCCATGGCCAAAAAAACAATGTAACATGGGTTACAGTTGATCAGTTGGATCAGGAGCTCTGTGGCAGGTACAGAGAGGGGCATTTCAGGGGCGTTACTACTGTAGTATCGAAATTATTTCATGCATGCATGCCCCATGTAGGTGTTTTTGGGCTCAAAGATGCACAGCAATTTTTGATTCTTCGGCGTATGGTGCAGGATTTATGCATGGAAGTCGAGCTTGTCGGCGTACCCACGTACCGTGAAAAAGATGGCCTGGCAGCGTCATCCCGTAACGTATATTTATCAGATACCCACCGCCATCAGGCCCCTATAATTTATAAGGCCCTACAATATGTGCGTACCCTGATCGTTCAAGGAGAAACAGATGCCGATGTAATTCGCCATCAACTGAATACGATGATTTCTTTAAATAGCGAAGGTGTTGTGCAATACGCACAGGTAGTTGATGTCGATTTTATTCAACCGGTTACACAGATTGAACCTGGACAAGAGCTATTAGTAGCAGCGGCGGTTTATTTTGAGAATACGCGTCTTATTGACAATGTATTCGTGCAGTCTCCGGATACGCTCTAAGTTTTTTGGTCCCTGTTTCCTATATTACAAAGACACGGGCGATTCCTGATATCGCTCAATTCCCACCTAATTCAACACCAATACCTTACGATAATGAACAGAACGCTGGATTTCAGAACAGGACTCGGCAGTGCTGGAATGCTCATCGTTTTCTTTACTCTTTTTTGTATAGATACGTATGCGCAAACAAATTTATATCCCGCTAAAGAGGATGGTGCCTATGGATTCATAAATGCCTCTGGTGAGATGATTATCCCGCCTCAATTTGATGGCGCTATGGAGTTCTCAGAGGGCCTGGCTCCAGTTCAAATTGGTGGATTTTGGGGGTATGTGGATGAGTCGGGAGAACTTATTATCGACACCTTGTACGAAAAAGTATTTGGATTCTCTGAAAACCTCGCACGAGTGATGCTGCAAGGGAAGTGGGGATATGTGGACACAGAAGGGAATATGGTTGTTGAACCTCGTTTCACAGGAGCATTGGATTTCTCTGAAGGGTATGCTCCGATCCGGCGTGTGGCAAGAGGAAAAGAGAAATGGGGCTTTATCGATCGCGAAGGGAATGAGATTATGAGGCCCAGATATGGCGGCGCGTTGCCTTTTGCAGATGGTTTAGCACCTGTTGAACTAAAGAAAAAGTTCGGAATCGTAACGACCGGTGGCCAGTGGGGCTTTATCAATAGCGAAGGGAAGGTCATTATTGAGGCGGGATATGCTACGGCTCGTTCGTTCAAAGACGGCATTTCATTGGTCCACTCTGGTAAAGCCTATCAGTTTATCGATAAAGACAATGAACTGGTCGTAGAAGCACCCTATCAGCGCGTTTATCCTTTCTCAGAAGGGCTGGCTCGTGTGTATGACGAAGATGGCTGGGGATATATCAATCAAGAGGGTGAGGTTGCCGTTGAACTCCAGTTTGATCACGCCAACGATTTCTCTAACGGTCTTGCTTTGGTTAAGTACGGGCAAAAGTGGGGATATATCAACAAAGAAGGAGCCTTCCAGATAGAGCCTCGATTCGATCAGGGATGGAGCTTTTCCGGTGAACTGGCACGTGTTTATGCCGAAGGCGAAGTCAAGTACGTGAATGACGTAGGCGTCATCGTTTGGCCTAAGAACTAATTGAAGTTCAAGGTTCAACGTTCAAGGTTCAAAGTTGGCAAGTCGTCTCTTTCACCAACTTTAAACATTGAACCTTGAACTTTGAACCTTCATTCCTCAGCCTTCTCATACGCGTCAATAATATCCTTAACCAGCCTGTGCCGGAGGACGTCAGTTCGGTCGAATTGGACGAAACCAATTCCGTTGACGTCTTGCAGGATATCTTGTGCGTGTTTAAGGCCACTATGATTGACTGAAGGCAGGTCTGTTTGTGTCATGTCTCCAGTGATGATACAGCAGCTTTTGTAGCCTATCCTGGTGAGAAACATCTTCATTTGCTGCTTTGTGGCGTTCTGAGCTTCGTCCAGAATAACAAAAGCAGAACTGAGCGTACGGCCACGCATGTACGCAAGGGGGACAATCTCAACGATGTTCTGCTCCAAATAGGTACTCAGCTTATCGTGAGAGACCATGTCTTCGAGTGCGTCGTACAACGGACGTAAATAAGGATCTACCTTGTCTTTGAGATCCCCCGGGAGGAATCCAAGCCGTTCACCGGCTTCCACTGCAGGCCTGCACAGCACGATGCGTCGAACGCGTTTCGATTTAAGAGCAACCACGGCCAGTGCAACAGCGGTGTAAGTTTTACCTGTACCTGCAGGGCCCACTGCAAAGATTAAGTCCTTATTCTGGGACATGTCAACCAGCTTTTTCTGGTTTGGCGTCTTTGCCTTAATGGTATTCCCCGAAGGGGTATGCAAAATGACATCATCTCCGTTTTTATCCTTTTTAGCGTAACCGTTGCCGTTCTTTTTGATCGTTAAAACGGTCTCAACGTCATTCTCGGTTAAGCTTTTATTGTGGATCAGGACGCTGATAAGTTCACGAATAACCTTTTCCACCGAGGCGACATCGTTAGGAGCTCCCTGGAGGACTAACTGATTACCTCGAGCAGTAATTTTTGTATTCGGAAAAGCGGCTTCAACTTTTTTGAGATGAATATCATTTGAGCCAAATAAAAGAACCGGTTCGGTTTCTGTGATCGTCAGCTTCTTTTTAGTCAAGGGCGTTGATAAGAGGTTGTTTTACAATAGGTTCGTATAAGGGATGGGAAACTTAAGAGTGAAAGGAATATACGATACGCTGCTTACTGTAAGTACGTACTAAAGGATTAAATGTTGGACGTAGTCATAATATAACATGCAGCGAAGACTGATACTCGAATTTACGAAAATGAATGGCTCCGGCAACGATTTTGTCGTTATCGATAATCGGTTCTACTACTTTTCTCATGAAGAGTTGACAGGCTTGGCAAAAAGACTGTGTGAGCGCCGCGTTGGGGTAGGAGCAGATGGCATTCTGGCCTTTATGCCTCCTGAAGATGAGCAGTACGATTACCGCATGAAATACTACAATGCAGACGGTACAATCGGCACCATGTGCGGCAACGGCGCCTGCTGCCTCGCCCGATTCGCTCAACTGGCCGGATTCGATAGCCCAACCCTCCGTTTTGAATCGGATGCTGGTATCTATACGGTAGAACCCGGTCAACCCGGAGATCGAGTAAAACTCTTCGTCCCCAATCCACAAAACATTCGGCTCAGTCTCGACCATCCAGCACAGAATGGGGAAGATATCCATTTCATCTGGACCGGCACCGAACACGCCGTCTACTTCGTGGATGACCTGGACGCTGCTCCTGTCGCCGCAATGGGCAGAACTGTCCGAAAGGACCCCATGTTCGCTCCAGAAGGCGTCAACGTCAACTTTGTGCACGTAGAAACCCCTGGAGATTCCAATACACCCGCACAACTGAATGTACGCACCTACGAAAAAGGCGTTGAGTGCGAAACCCTCGCTTGCGGCACCGGAGCACTGGCCTCCGCCATCACCGCCGGCCTCACGCAAGCTGTCACTGCCCACCAGGCCGAAGTCAATATGCCGGGAGGTACCCTGGGAGTCGGGTACGAGGTTAAGGAGGGAGAAGTGTCTGATGTGTATCTGCTAGGGAATGTGGAGACTGTGTACAGGGGTACGCTGGAGGTATAGATAATAAAAAAAGTATACTCAGCTCTTGAACAACGTCGTTAATGCGAGTTCAAATCCAGAAAGCAAGGGAGAGGACAATACATCTTCTCTCTCAGCCGATAGTTCCTTCGCACCAGAGTAAGATCCTTCTTCCAGGCGGTACACCTTTACCAGTTCTAATACAGGATCAATGATCCAGTACTCGTTTACATCAAACGATTCGTACAATTTCCGCTTCACCACTTCATCATGCCTGCGGTTGCCTTCACTAAGAATCTCAACGAGTAGATCAGGCGCGCCCTGTACATTTTTGTCTGTGATGATAGATGTCCTTTCTTTAGAAATGAAAAGCATGTCCGGTTGAACAACATTGTGCTCCGATAAAACGACATCACATGGAGCATGGAAGAGCAGCCCAAGGTCATGGTCAGTAACATGCTTAAATAAAACACTGACCAACTGAATACTGATTTGCTGATGACGAATAATAGGAGCGGGGCTCATATGCAACGCGCCGTCTACGACTTCGTACCGATTCCCATCGTTGGGAATTAAGCAGTAGTCTTCATAAGTAAGAAGTGTCGGCATCGTGCGAGTATCAGATTTCATGGGTTGTCCTTAGTAAATAGTACGGTTGGTAATTTCTACAGATCCGACTGTGTTTCCTACATAGACGTATAATGAACCCCAAACATACCTTCTGTTGACTTAGTATATGGCATTATGACTGCCTTTAAATTTCCTGTCTTCAGAGTCGCCGCCCTTGTATTTGTTGTCGCCCTTATTGTGGGTAACATATACATACCTGAGGTGATGGGGATCATATCACATTGGTCTGCTATCGCCTTCGGTATTATTGTAGTTCTAGGCCTAATCTGTTTTTTCTGTTGGCCGATTCAAATCCGCCCATCAATCAGAAATAAGATTTATACAGCCCATCCAACTGGAAATATTAAGGACATGGATGTAGCGATCGATGCGTCTGGAGAGATACACCTGGTGTGGACAGCAAAAGACAAGAGGGTATATGAAGGCGTGTATGATGTGTATTATCAGGCCGCCCCTCATATTGGTGCGGAGTGGTCTGAACCAGAGCGCCTAGGATTGGGCCACAAGGCCTATTTACAGGTAACAAACGACGTGCTGAATGTTATTGCTTTAGATAAAAAAAGAGTAGCGATATACAGATCAGACAAGAAGGAGAAATCCTGGCGTCATATAGGTTCGTTTCTGGAGGATCACTATCAGCAAGATCATGCACTCGTATTTGATGAAGAAACAGGATTTCTGAACCTTGTCCTGGTGTACACACTCCCTAATGAAGGCCGATCCGTGTTTTTCACCAGGAGTGGTGATCTTGGTAACTCCTGGACTGATCTATTGCTTGTCGCCAAAGGGATACCTAGAATATCTGGTAGATATATATCCTGTTCTGCTTCAGGAGATGCTATTACGATCTTGTGGCAAGACGAGGGTGAGCCTAATGGTCCAGTAGTTGGATATAGTCAAAAAAAGGGCGGCGAAAAAATAGTACATAGAAGGAAGGAAGTAGTGGTTAAAGGGATGGAGAGCAACGATGGTGGACAATCGTGGAGCGAGATTTTACCTTTAGTTACCAACATCTGGGTGGGACATATATCTCTTGTTCATGCTTCAGAAGGATTGTGTATGCTTGCAGGAACGTCCCCCTATCCGTACAAACTTTTGTGCTGGGTTTACAAAAAAGATGGATTTGAAATAAAGAGAAGCGTAGGACGCTTTGCTTCTGGTCTCAGCATTTCCGAGAAAGGAGATTTGATTGCCTATATTACATCTAAATATCACCGCCGGACCCCTTTCGAGTTTGTGAAGGATACGGCTACTAAAGGCCTCGGGAAAATGCATAATGACCTCATGCTAGTCTCGCTAAAAGGCAAAGGAGGACGACTCATTACTCCAAGGCAAACAATAGCATACGGTGAACATCCAACTGGCCGGCGGTTGGTGATTAGGAAGATAGGCAACACGGCCTACGTATTCTGGAATGGCAGAAAGAATGTGACATCGAGAAGCCTTGAAGAGGGCGAGGTGCCTGAAATCTTCTATACGAGCGTAAAGGTTTAATTGACGATGAGTTGTATCAGCTTCATCGCTCAAATTGCACCCACTCCATTATCCCAGTACCCGAAGAATACTGCTCACCCTCATTAACTCGGAAGATCAGGTATACATCATGACGGCCATTTGTCCCATCCAATGGAATCGTGAATTCCTCCTGGTTTGACCCACCAATAGTAGCCCCAACGGCTCGTTCTCCACTATACGTAGGCTCTAGATGCACTGTACCTAGCACATCTCCTTCAGCACTACCAGAACGTGCCTCGAGCGTAGCAGAGGCCTGATATAAGGACAAGAGTGCCGTGATACCAGTGATGTTTGTCAGATCAACATCATCAAAAACAATATAACCTCCCGATGAAAGGAAGCGGACTTCCTGGCTGTTGAACTTGGATGCCATATAGTAATCGTCGCTGCGGACGGCTGGCATTAGGGCAGGCCGGAGGATAAACAACTCTTGGGAAGTAAGCGGGCCGATGACGTTGCCTCCTTTGTCTCGATAGGTGACAGTGAACACATAATCATCCGTAGAGGAGGGTTCGATGGTGCCGCTGGTTGGCATGCGTTGCGATGGTTCTTCTTCGTTGATACTCAGAATGTATTGCACCATCTCCGTGACTTCTTCCTGAGATAACTGAGGATGAGCCGACATAATGCGATCCCCCCAGTTGCCACTTCCCCCTTCGATGATTTTGGTTACAAGCAGTTCAACAGCCTCGGTGTCTCCCTGGTATCGTTCGGCAATATCCGTATAGCTAGGGCCAATGTTTACGCGATCCGCTGAATGGCAAGCCTTGCAGTCGCTGTTGTTGATAAGGAGCATCCCGGCTGGCATGTAGGCGTCCAATGCATTCGCGTGGTCCTGCGCAAGTATGGTATTGTCTGGACTCATGGACGTGCTGCCGGTCGTGACCACGACAGCTTCTTCAGAAATAGTGCCTGACGCCAAAGAGCCATCCTCCCGATCTTCAACAAGAACCTGGTAGTCGATGGGGTGATCAGGCCAGTAGAACGACTGATTGCCATCTATTGTGAGGTTAACCTCGGGAGGAGCATTGCCTACTTGAATCTCTTCCAAGACTGAAGATTGATTGCCTTGAGCATCTGAAATCAACAATTGAACCGTATACCTTCCAGGCTCTTCAAATAGAATCGTAGCACTGGCTTCATTGGATTGTTCTTCATCTCCCAGCAGCCATCGATACGTGAGTTGATCTTCTTCATCGAGGTCATACGAATCTTCAGCTGAAAACTGAACGGCCAATGGAGCAGCGCCCATTGTTTGATCTGCAGAGATACGTGCAATAGGAGGCCGGTTGCCTCGGACATACTCGATGCGCACCAATTTGGCATCCTGATGTTGTGCAAACCAGAAGGGCCCATATTCCAGCATGTACAGCGCCCCATCCGGGCCGAATTCCAGCTCGATAGGGTGGCTAAAGGTCTCATCGGGAAGAAACGGCTCTATGGTAGACAATGCACCCGATTCATCAAAGCTGACAACGTTTACCCAGTCTCTCATCCACTCCGCAATAAATAGCTTTCCGTCATAGGTCTCAGGGAAGCTACGGTCAGGAAAATCCAGCGTACCGCCAGCCTCTAAGTGGTCGGCAATCCAAGGGGCAGGGTTTGATAGGTCATAGTTAACAGGGTACAGGTCACTATAGTACGTAGGGCCACCAATGGGCGACTTACCGCCTACCTTGAGATGAGGAAATAAATCGGATTCCCCGTATGAATACCAGATTAGGGCTGGTTGGGCAGGAGGGAGGTTCTGTATGCCTGTATTGTTGGGAGAATCATTTACAGGTGCATCTGGATTGGCGAAAGGTCCTATTTCTTCTGTTTCGAAATCAAAGTCGGCATAGGCATCATTGTCTCCAGCAAAATACGGCCATCCGAAGAAGCCGGCTTCTGTAGCCATGTTGAATTCATCGTAGCTGATCGGACCGCGTTCCGGGTTGTCGATGGTATTCTGCCCAACATCCCCCCAGAATACGGTGCCTTTCTTTTGGTCGACGGCAATACGATACGGATTACGGCAGCCCATAACGTAGATCTCGGGCCTGCCATCGCTGCCATCTTTGGAGAATAAGTTGCCATCGGGAATGCCGTAGCTGCCATCCGGCTGTGGGGTGATGCGAAGGATTTTGCCTCGAAGATCCTGGGTATTTCCTGATGTCCGTTGTGCGTCCCAATACGCTCGCCCTTCCCGTTCATCGATCGAATTATAGTAGCCTGGATTGTGTGGATTTGTGTTATCACCGACAGCAATAAAGAGATTGCCCTCTGG
>JAHQVL010000290.1 GCA_019634345.1 Rhodothermaceae bacterium | reverse complement strand
ACTGACTTCTTCCGTTTGAATAGGTGCAATCTGGTTTGATTCACTATTTACCTGGGAATCACAGCCGTATGTCAACAACATTAGAGCAAATACAAAGATTAATGGTTTTACCATGGTATGTATCGTAAGCTTAGCAATGTCCAAGAAGAACGAATAACACTAGATTGATTTTGTAATTACATTGACATCAGCAACACGTTTTTTATTCCCGCTCCTGCAATTTCTACTAACACGAATATCACCGTTGACAAACGACAGTGTTTAAACAAATAAGCACTTCAGTGATACTGGAACCGGAGACAGTTAAACAGGACTGATCTTCCTCTTTGCTTTAGAAGCTGCTTTTGAAAGACGGCCAAGAGAGCCCCACCACTCAGTGTAATCTGAAACTGTTTTGATATTCTTATCACCCAACCATTTGACGTGACACATTGATATAATGGTCTCTAACGCAGAGAGAGCAAGAAGTGGATCGGTGAGCTTACCCAGCTCTGCTCCTAAGGACTCCGCATCTCTTTCGAATCCGTTTTCTCGAAGAATAGAGACAATGTACCTCCCCTCTCGCTCAACGGCTGTTTCTTGCATGAATAGAAAAGTCAGATAGTTAATGGATAAAGCAGAGAATCAATAACCTAGATCTTCGCAGCCAATTTTATAATTCCAATCCTCATCCACCGCAACACAAATGGTATCCATCTCGGCAAACCAGACCACGGGGCCAACGCCTGATTTATTTAGCATAAATCGGTATTGCGATTCATTCTCTTTGGCTTCTAACCGAAAAGAAAAACTGCTTTGGGGAAAGTGCAATTCTACCGGGGTAACACGTTCGAAATAACAAGGTTCGTACTCGCCAATCTGGAAGGCAATAGAAACCCTCACAGGAGTGGGATCGCCAATAGGCTGCAAAAGACGCACAAAATCATCGGTACTACCCGAAGGGAGGAGTAACGTACACGAATTAAAGTGCTGCGTGGCGCCAGTCTCAACTAGATCAGGATCTAGCTCTTGGGCCAACACGTGTTGATCCCCTAAAAACAGAAATAAAACCAGTACGCACAGCCGACAATAAATAGAGCCTTTATCTGTAGGAAACATAGATCAAAGAGTAATCGCATTCGCGTGGTATAGCACAGTAAATATAGGGAGTTAAGGTCGTTTTAAACAATTAAACGAATGAACCGTTGGAGCCCCTTACAATTACCTCATTTTTGATATAACTGGGGCGGTTCATCATGAGCCAAATCAAATTTACTGAAGAATAACTTATATCACATATTCAATGGCACAGTCAAAACAAGGCGACACTGTTCAGGTTCATTATCGTGGAACGCTTAAAGATGGGTCGATTTTCGATCAATCCTCAGAAGGTAATCCCCTCGAGTTTACCATCGGAAGCGGCATGTTAATTCCCGACTTTGAAGCAGCTGTCGTCGGCATGCAGCAAGGTGAAGAGAAAACCATCAACGTCGAGGCTGCCAATGCCTATGGGGTGTATCGTGAAGACATGATCATAGAGGTACCTCGAGCAGAATTCCCCGACCACATTACACCTCAAGTGGGGCAGCAACTTCAATTAACACAACAAGACGGCCATCCTTTAGTAGTGACCATTAGTGAAGTTACCGATTCGAGTGTGACGCTTGATGCGAATCACGCCCTTGCCGGCAAAGACCTTACTTTTGACATCACATTAGTCAATATCCTGTAGAATATCGTATTACCCTATTTTTAATAATTCGCCCTAATTTCTGATTCGATAAGATTTTTTAACTCCAGATATCCAAAATCGAGAAGGGGCTTTCCATTTACGTAAAACCCTGGCGTTTTCTGTACATTGAGCGCAGCAAGGTCTGCCAAATCTTGTCTAAGGACCTCTGCAATTTGAGGGTCGTTCATATCCTCTCTTAGCTGAACGAGATCCAGGTTCGTGTTTTTAAGAACCTCCCATGCCAGATCCGGCTTTGCCTGGTGATGGCTCGCCCAATAGTCCTGGCTTAGATACAAAATCTCCAGGGTTTCCCAATACATCCCTTGTTTTCGGGACGCCTCCAGTATTTTTACATAATAATCCGAGCCCTGATGAAAGGGAGCATAGCGAAGCACAAGCTTGAGCTGAGTCGGGTATTGAGCAAGCATGTTCTTAACAAACGGATAAAAGTCCTTGCAGGCTTCGCAGGCAGGATCATAAAACTCAACCAGTGTTACCTTTGCATCTTCGCTCCCCATTGTAACGGCATAGTCCCGAACAAAAAGTTCGTTATTTTCATTGGCCAGCCTCGAGATTTCACCTATCTGAACGCTTTTTATGTAGTAGGCCCCAAGCAAAAAGGCAAGAACCAGTATACCTATCGCTACCAATACGATTATTTTCTTATTCATTGAGACGATCTTCTGTGTAAAAGTAATAAAAGGACACCCATCACTGTAAAAGCCATAAATGACAACATGGGTATTGTAATAAAACCAAACAGACCCAAGTGAACCTCTGTGCAAGAGAGCGTTTCATCACAAGGCTGAATGGACTCTGGAATAACGCCTAGATAAAGCAGGTTATGATATACAGAAATCAGCCACCCTATCCCGTTTAGTGGAAAAGCAAACTTGACCACAGTCTTATCAAAAGGAAAAAGACCTGCTAATAAGATAACCACAAGGGGAAAAAGGCATATCCTCTGGTACCAGCAAAGCATACAGGGAGGAAAATCTAGTATTTCACTGAAGAAAAGGGAGCCCAATGTGGAAATACTGGCAATCAACCAACAAACAAAAAGTATCGTCCAGTTCGCATCAGCATTATTCTCGGTTTTCAAAGCGCCCATATCCATCTTTTTAAAAGGTCAACTAGCGTATTAAGCGTTTCCAAATGCCTTTGTGTCGAAGATAAGTTGAATTTTTATAAGTTGAATACCAATGCCAGGATTCCCCCTACATGATATCTTGTAAACCCATGTATACACCAGGGGCATTACCTCCTTAGTATTCCAAAATATATGTATAGCAGCGGTTTCCTAACAAACCACACTCGGTAGTGGTTCAACCAATTGACGATAAAAGATGCCAAACTCTTCCTGGGCAGCCACTCACAAGAAATGCAGACTAATTCGCGATGTGAAGAATGATCGCTCGTCGCGCAGTTACGTCTGCCTGTACACGGTTTTCCCAGAACGGGAAGCTCGTCAACTGGTGGCCATTATACAATCGCTCAATAACCTTATACTGTATTAAGAAACCTCTCAACATGCAGTAATATATGCAGCTCCATGCTATATTGATGTGACCGTCCATGTCGATAAGGATACGTTTTTATTCTCTGTTGCCGGCCAGGAACAGTACCTCGAATTAGTGCAAAGATTGTTAGATTCTCCATGCAGCATCTCCAAAAGATCAGATTCTCCGCGCAAGCAGGTCTCATCCTTTCCATACTCTTTCAGGCTCATCTACTCTACGCGCAACACCCTGCACTTGAAACCATCCCATTCAAGGAGCCAAGTGAATTCATCATAAACAACTGGACCACCAAAGATGGCTTGCCTGTAAATTTTTTAGCAAGTATAACACGCACAAGTGATGGCTATCTATGGATCGGTTCGTATGCTGGATTAATCAGATACGATGGCAATGAATTCAGAACCTATTCATCGTCCAATACGCCAGGCTGGATAGGTGGAGATATAATTCCCCAAGCGTGCCAGGATCAAGAGGGCCGACTTTGGTTTGCCGCGCGTAGTGCATCAACTGGTAATCTATACACGCTGGACAACTACAATCAACAGGCAACTGCAACATTGCGGCTAGGAATTGAACCGATTACTATGCGATGCAAAGAGGAGAATCAGATTATAGTTACCCACAAGGATTCAATTACCATCATAAACAGCCTACAAGACTATAAAACATTTCCAGCTATAGGCTTGAAGACCAGGGTTGGATTTCATTGGAAGTCTCGGCAGGACACTTTTCTCTATGTCATGCAGGATACATTACATTACTTCATCAACAATCAACGCACATCGTATCCTATACCTGGTGCTGAATCTTCACGTAATGACAGCAGCCTATCTACTTTTGTAAATCAAATAGCCATCAACAATGACATGATGAATATGCTGTTGTTAGCTAAAAACAAGATTCTACACTTTTCAAACGGCACGTTTTCGGAAAGAGTTCAATTCGATGAAGTCAATAACAATTCCCCCGGCCATGCTTTCAATATAGGGCCGAACATCTGGGTTAACGCAAAAGACAGCATATTTGAATATTTCCATGAGCACATCATCAAACACTCATACACCCAGAACAACGAGAAACTTGCACGGATTGACTGGTATTTTGATCAAGGGCTTACCGATTTCGCTATTTGGAAGAAATCTGTTACACATCATAGACTACTCATGCGAAAAGATGACACGCACTGGGAATCCGTTGGGGTAGAAGACTATGGCGTTAAGAACATCGGCGACGTGGAGATGAATAATGAAGGGCTCAAATGGGTTTCTACAGACAGGGGCCTCTTCGAATTAAAACCGCGAAAAATCCAAATGATAAGCCGAAGAGAAGGGTTAATAGAACCTTATGTGTATAGTTTACTCCAAGATAGATCCGGGGCTCTCTGGGTTGGCACATGGGGAGAAGGCGTCCTGAAACTGGAAGGCAATTCATGGAAACGCTATAGCGAAAAAAATGGTCTACTAGCCAATTCCGTAACAACGTTATACGAAGACATAGACGGAAGTATATTCGCTGGATCTGTATACGGGATTTCTAAGATAACAGGAGATCAAGTTAGCACCGTACTTAACTTCGGATCACATGGACTAAGAACGCAATTTGCAAGAGAAGTACACAGAGACCACTCCGGGAACCTGTGGATGTCAGGAACTAATTTTCTGGAGATACAAGACGGCGTCCCCAAAATAGCACCCATAGATACTATGCGCTCTTTTAGAGTGATCCGGGAATTTAAGAAAGACACGTTACTGGTAGGCTATGAGGGGGGTATCGTGGAATACATCCCTGGCACCGAAACGTGGACCGGTTGGCCAGAATTCGCAGGAATGTCTGTGGTTTCTCTCTCGCTAGATCCGGACAGTACGCTTTGGGTATCCACACACGGAGATGGACTCATCAGGAAAAAAGGAGACACCCTGTTCAGGTATTCTATTGAACAGGGGCTCCCTACCAATGTGATTCACTACACCCTAGATGATCAGCTAGGATCTTTTTGGATTGGAAGTGACAACGGATTGATACAGCTATCCCGCTCAAGTGCCGACAGTGTGTTTTACGGATTATCAGACAAAGTAAACACAACTGTCTACACTACTGAAGACGGATTGGAAATGAACGAATTTATAAGCGGCCCAAACTCGGCAATTAGAGCGGAGGACGGCACGCTTTGGTTTGCCACAGTTGATGGCATCGCAGTAGTTGACCCTCTCAATATCGAATTCAATGAGAAACGGCCCGAAATGCACATTACCTCACTTGAATTTCAAGGGCAACCCGTTGATTCATCCCAAGCCCAAAGGCTGAAATCCGGCATAGGCAATACGATTGAAGTCCAATTCAGAACCAACAGTTTGACCTCATCTAAACGCCGTCAATACCGATATCGACTCGCTGGATTCGAGCAAGAATGGCACACCAGCCTTCGCAACTCGGTCCGGTATACGAATCTAAACCCTGGCAAATACACGTTTGAAGTATTTGGCACCAACAACGACGGGAGATGGAGCCTTGAATCGGAAAGCACATCGTTCTCCATACTGCCTCCTTTTTATCAGACTTGGTGGTTTTTCACCCTTTGCGCCCTTGTTTTCGTAGCAGCCCTATGGCTAGGATACAAACAAGTTATGCTAAAGAACGAACTTGCCATGGCCCAGGTTGTCTTTAACAACAAACTCACCCTGGCGCAAACCCGCATCGAACTTGCGGATGACCTGCATGATGACATAGGCGGTGACTTAATGGCCATTCATCAGTCGCTCGATTTTTTGAAATCAAAAGAGTCGTTAGGTACAAACGAACTCCATGAACTGGCACGCCAATCGAGTATTGCCAATTCACTGAGGCAGAAGTTGCGCGATCATCTCTGGCTGGTAAACACGAGTAATGACTCTCTGTTAGATCTTGTCGGACGCATGAAAGAATTCCTATCTACAATTACCTCTGGTATAGCAAGCTCATTCAAGGGCCCAGAAGACATACAAAACACAAGCCTCAATCCAGGATGGCGCCGGAATGTGTATTTGATTTATAAAGAAGCGCTTCAGAACGCCGTCAAACATGCGGGAGCCACCCATATAGAAGTTACGATTCAAATGGACGCACACACGTTTTCATTTTCAATTAAAGACAATGGAAAGGGCATGCCATCGGAAACGTTTCAAAACGGCCGTGGAATGGCAACGATGCAGCGGCGTGCAGAAGCAGAACGGGGGACATTGAGCATAAAAAGCATCCCAGAAGAAGGGACGCTTGTTCAATTTAAAGCACATATAGCTTGATCAAGTCATGTTTTAAGGATCTCAATGCATGATATTAAGGTGATCACAGTGACTTAAAACGGATTATGCAGCACACACAGGATCATATTATCTGGCTAATAGAGGACAAGAAAGCCTATGCAGACACCTTGGCTTTCATCCTAAACAACACGTCTGGATTATCTTGCACAAAACATTTTTCATCCATTGAGGAATTCGAATCCTTTATAAAAACCCCTTTTTACACCAACTCTCCAGATTTAATCTTGCTTGATGTAGAACTCAAAGAGGGAGGAAAATCAGGCATCGAAGGCCTCCCCGGCATCAAGAAAGCAATGCCAGATATACCCGTTCTCATGCTCACTCTTTACGAGAACCAACAAACCGTCCTGGATGCTTTTAGTGCCGGTGCAGAAGGCTATATCGTAAAAGGAACCCCTCATGACCAGATCACAAAAATGATCAAGGAGGCGATTGCAGATCAACTACTTGCTTCCTCAAAGATCAAACAACATTTATTGAAGCATCTACATCGCCCTACCAAACCGGTCAAAAACCCGCTCACTGAAAAACAGATGGCCGTCCTATCCCTCATGTGCGATGGGTTAGGACGTGCGCAGATTTCTTTGAAACTGGGCATTTCCCATGCGACTGTGGACAATCATTATCGCAAGATTTATGAGAGATTAGAGGTGCATTCTGAAGTTGCGGCCGTTGTAAAAGCGTTCAAAGAAGGGCTGGTTCCTCTGCATAATGAGTAACAACCTCATGTAGTGCGATCGCGTCATGCGGAGTTCATAAAACAGGTATACATTAGGGTGTATGGACAATTTCACAGGAAAGAATTGCGTCAATACATCAATCTCTCCATGATGTACTGCAATTCTCCGCATCAGCCAGGCACGCAACACACATCAAGTTACGTTCGGCGTTCCTTATAACTCACAGGCACCGCATGAAAAATTTCATTTTTAATGTACTTGTACTCTCTTTCGTTTTTTTATCAGCCACAGAGCAAACTACCGCCCAACCTATTTTTCAAAGCTTTGGCACGACCCTCGAAAAGGGTGCAAATATAGGAGCAGGTATTCAGATCAATGACAATCGCACGCTCATCAATGGTTCAGTTGGATATGTAACAAAGAATAAATTCGAATTCGGGGTACTGGTAACCCGATTCCGAGTAGATAATATCGACGATGTGCGAACCGGAGTGGGTGTTTACTTTACGTCTAACCCGGTAAAACAAACCGAAGAGTTGCCGATTGGCATAACCGTCTCCAGTAGCTACCTGTATCACATATTTTCAGGAGATTCGTTTGATGCACTCAAAGACATCGGCATCACGACACGCGGTGGGCAAACGTTTATTGGAGCAGGGGTCAACCATCTGTTTCAAGCGTCTCCCGCAATGGCCGTAGTTCCTGAACTTGAGGTAGGCTATGTCAACACATCTATAACGGCCTCTGCAAGTGGACAATCAGAAACGAACAGGGACACTGAATTCTTTATGGGCCTCGGTGTGCGAGTGATTGTGCAAAATGAAGGCAGACCACTATCCATCATGCCCAGGCTTCGCTTTGCCGACGGGGAATCCTTTGGCGGCATCTCGATCAACGCAGGTATCCCCGCCCCATCCAACTAGAATGCCCTTCAACAGAAAGGTCTATTAAAGCTTTATATCCAGGTATTCGATGAAAACAAACATCCTCTTACTTACACTTATTTTCATAACAACGGGCTGTGCCTCCACCCTGGTTCAGAATTCAGATACACAATACGCAGTTAACCAGTTTGACATGGCATTGCTGGAAGAAGGCGGCATAGGTATGTTACCCGTTCGTGGTGTAGAGCGGGTGAGTAGAACCGTGCTCACAGCAGCAGCGGATAGCTTTTTCTACTTTACACCTACGGCAATTGATTATGTAGACAGTAAAATGCTTGCGCGGGTCATCTCCTCCAATGACCTGGCAGAGGACTACATTGCATTCAGCGAAGGCCTGGATGCAACCGGGCTGGTGAATCCTAAGGTCCTGAAGGCTCTTCAAGAGCTAACCGGCCATCGATACTACGTTCGCATCTTCACAGATCGGCTGGCTCAAAAAACACGTGTTGGGCTAGAACGAAACATCATAACAGGAAAAACAGAAGTTGTTGCCTATGATAGCAAAGCCATTAAGGTGTATGGGCAGGTATTGGACGCTCTCTCCGGGGAGATTGTATGGGAAGGTACTGGGTTTGCAGGTGCTTCGGAAAGCAGATATACATACATTGCACAAACAGAAACACAATTCTATGCTGCAGCAACTGAAACTCTGTTAAGAGGCATCCTCGGCATCCCTCCAACCGACAGGCAGTCATTGCCGGCACAATACGGACGTGTTGTAGAAAAAACCGAACGCCTACCCGACTACGAATTTGAGTACCGTGGTTTTGTATTCAATGTGCAGGAATGTCCTGGCCAAAGAGGCCCCTGCCGATACGCTGAGGTGTACCAACCCGTGGAACTGCAAGAAGAGGCCTATCTAAGTGGATTGCTGTTTTGGGGGCAGTATGACACGCTTGACAGCCGGTTTGTCAAAAAGTCGACAGAATCACGCATCGACAAATTCCTCGATCAGCTTACCCCTCCAGAAGAACCGACAGAAGAGGCTGGACCTCAAGTAGCAACACTCACAGATATCCCGTGCGCAACACCTCAGCAAGAGGCAGGGCCTAGAATGGTTGCCACATCGAACCAAACCCCAATCTACGAGAAAAGAAGGACGTCGTCTACTGTTCTCGCTTACGTCGATTTCGGCACAGATGTCATTGCCATGCAGACAAAGGGAAAGTATGTGCAGGTCTGTTTCGAAGACGGCAGCGGATGGATAGAGAGTGCTAATCTGGGAAGAACGGAGAGGTAGATGATTGCCCAGAAAGCTTAAACACCCTGCTATTTTCTCCCCAGGGACACCGCAATGCCCACTACAAAATGGACGCCTTTATACTCGAAGGCTGGCAGCAACGCATCGGCTAAACCGTAGAATATAAAACCCTCAGAAATCACTCGAATACCTGCCGAAACATAAGGAAAGTTGACTTGAACATCTTTGCGCTCCGAGATGTCTCCTCTTCCCTCTATTCCAACCGGTTTTACTCCATAGCCAACACTAAATTGGTGATAGGAATACCCACCTCCTATAGTAGCAGAAAAACCAGACTGGCTAAACAGGTTCAGCGAAGCGCCTAAAGAAAGGTTAAACCCCTCATACTCCAGTACATTCAATGTGTCTGCAATACCACTAGCTGTTTCGGACCTGACTGAAGAACTCTTTTCTTGAGGAAGATACAGGGATCCACGGGCATTGATTAAAAAAAGCTCATTTATTTTGAAGCCCAATGACACTCCCAATCCAACAATCACCTGTGTGGAATCAATATCAAATGGCACAAAATTAAATACCCTGTCTAAATAGGAGGTTTTGAAGTTTGTAAAGTCAACATAGGCACCGCCTTCAGGCACAATGCTGATATTTGTGTACAGATCTTTTTCTATATCTCCTACTCTTTTTGTATTGGACTTTATCTGGGTGGTATTCGACCTCACCTGCCCCTCAAGACGAGCAAGGTCAACTTCTAGCTGGGTGACGCGAATCTCGATAGCCTCCATTTTTTCTTTGAGAGGCAATAGTTCGTATTTGTACAAGTGCTCCACATACGCTTCAAGTTGCTCCTGCGACTTTCTGGTTCCTTCCACCAAAGCCTCTAAAGCATCTATGTGCTCTGAAAGCCGCACCAATTCTTCGACTACTTGAGACTGTTCAATTGAAGGTAGATGTTTATTTGCGAGTCCTAACTCTTCTT
>JAHQVL010000028.1 GCA_019634345.1 Rhodothermaceae bacterium | reverse complement strand
GGGCCAGTTCATCGTCATTTTGCTTGTCCCCTGGATGAAACCGGGTATTTTCTAACAAGATGACACTGCCACCGGGCATTCGGTCGATTACTTCTTTAACAGCGTTGCTTGTCAGATGAGACGCAAATCGGACGCGTTTTCCGAGAAGCTCCTCGAGTTTGAGTGCAACAGGGGAGAGGCTGAATGCCTGGTTCGGTACTCCTTTGGGCCGGCCGAGGTGGCTTATTAAAATAGCTTTGCCATTCCGCTCTAGGATGGACTTGATAGTCGGTATTGCAGCTCTAATGCGAGTGTCATCAGTGACGATTCTGTTGCCGTTTTCATCTTCCTTGATGGGTACATTGAAATCCACTCGGATGAGTACCTTTTTATTTTCTACTTCAAGATCTGACGGTGTATAATAATTCATAGGTAGTAGGCAATTAGAATGTAAGCCTGGTGTTTGGAGGGTTAAAGGTGGCCTGCCAAATAAAAAGACTTAGCTATTTATGAATGGATCGGCCTGGAGCAAACAGGCTATAAGAGTACCAACTTTTTTGCTGAAAAAGAAGATGCTTACGAATAAAAAACAATAAGCGCGAAGTGTTACGACTTCGCGCTTATATGTTCAGTATTTATGTTGTCTTTTCAAAAGCGAACAGATAGATACTATTGTTAGTGTATCTTTCAAGTCGATTTAGAAGGACATGATCTTGATTGCAAGATCAACAGCTCTATTTGAATAGCCCCACTCATTGTCATAAAATCCAACGATTTTGACAAGATTTCCTTGAGACATTGTCGAAGGCGCATCAAAGATGCAGGAATGAGGGTTGCCAATAATATCGCTGGATACCAGCAATTCATCCGTGTATTCCAAAACGCCGCTTAGTTCGCCGCCTGCAGCTTTTCTGAAAGCAGCTTTGATTTCATCAACAGAAGCATCTTTGCTCAATTCTGCGGTCAAATCCGTAATTGAGCCGTCGGGTACTGGAACACGAAGCGCAAATCCATCGAGCTTCCCAGAAAGATGGGGGAGGACAAGCCCAACTGCTTTGGCAGCACCTGTTGTAGTAGGGACAATGTTCATTGCTGCAGCACGTGCGCGGCGCAAATCACTATGCGGGGCATCCTGAATGCGCTGGTCCGCGGTGTACCCATGCACAGTGGTCATGAAGCCGCGAACAACGCCAAAATTGTCGTCCAATACCTTTACCATCGGGGCAAGGCAGTTTGTCGTACAACTCGCGTTTGAAAGAACTTCCTCCTTTCCTGTGAGGATAGCGTCGTTTACGCCGAGTACTACCGTGGCGTCTACCTCTCCTTTAGCAGGCGCAGAAATAATCACTTTCTTTGCACCGGCTTTCAGGTGCTTTGACGCAGCTTCTTTCGTGCGAAACACACCGGTCGATTCAATTACAATGTCACAACCAAGGTCACCCCATGGCAAATTCTCAGGATCTCTTTCACTGAAGATCTTAATCTTGTCGCCATCGATGTTTAGTATATCGCCATCTACAGAGACGCTGCCATTGTAACGACCGTGAACTGAGTCATATTTGAACAAATGACCCAACGTGGAGGCGTTTGTCAAGTCGTTAATTCCGACAACATCAAACGTCCCTGCTTCGCGTGCGAGGATCGATCGCATTACGAGGCGGCCAATTCGTCCAAAACCGTTGATACCAAGCTTGATTGCCATTTTTTATTCGATTGTAACTGAGTGTTGGAAAAAGAGTGCATAGAAAGCGCGAAAGATAAAAGAGTTCGCTTCATTTACCCAGTTTTAGCCCCTATTTTTATGAAAAACTGATCTAGAGTGCATTTTAACAAGACTATCACAGAAAATGGGATATCTTCGGCATTATGTGCGTTAGAGGAAATCTGTACCCGCACGGTCCGCAGTTAGAAAGACCTCAAAACGCCCGATAATGTATCTAGAAGGGATCGGGAGTGTCTTTTTCAGTGGACACTTTCTTTCAGTACACTAATTAATATTTGTTGAGTTAACATGTCTACGTACAAAGCACCAAAACGCATGACACGGCGGCAAGAGCTACGTGAAGATAAGGTTGTGACGCTTTATAGCCGTTTTATGGAGTATTTTGATGAGAATAGGAATATCGTCTTCGGTATCCTTGGAGGGATCGTGTTGATTGTGATCATGGGATTTGGGTATGGCTTTTTCAAGGATCAACAGGAGAATCAGGCACAAGAAGGACTTTCTCGTGCTGTTCGCCTTTATGAAGCAGATAACTGGAGAGAAGCTTTGGATGGAAATGCAACTACGACGGGCCTCCTAGAGGTGATAAACAAGTTTGGCGGGACTACCGCCGGCAATCTTGCCGTCTATTATGCTGCAGATTCCTATCTAAATCTGGGAGAACGTGAAGATGCGCTCAAGATGTTCGATCGGTATAATCACAATGCGGATGCACTCGGTGCAGGCGCCTATGCTGCTGAAGCTGCTATTTATGAGGATCAAGGAGAATATGGAAAGGCAGCAGATCGGTATAAAGATGCCGCGCGAATATTTGAAAGCGATTTTACGTCCGCAAGGTATCTGGTAAGCGCAGGCCGCAATTATGAACGAGCTGGAAACTTCAATGAAGCAATCGAGATGTACGAGTCGCTTCGTGAAGACTTCCCTGATTCTGAGCAAGCACAAGATGTTGATTTATTTCTTGCTCGTGTGAACGTCCACGCGAATAAATAATGCCTGTACTGAAGCGTACGGCGTGTAGTGTGAAGGAAGGATGCGTTCACTGGGCTCCACTTATTAGTCTTATATATACTTATGGCAGCAGGTCGTATCTTAGTTGTGGATGATGAAGCAAGCATTCGCCGTACCCTTCGAGAAATCCTTGAATATGAGAATTATGATGTTACTGAGGCGGTTGATGGAGAGGATGCATTAAAAACAGCCAGGGAGAACCAGTTTGATCTAGCTCTCCTGGATGTCAAAATGCCTAAAAAGGACGGCCTCGAAGTGCTTCAGATACTGGTGAAAGAACAGCCCGAATTGCCTATTTTGATGATTTCAGGGCATGGCACAATCGAAACGGCCATGGAGGCATCGAAGCTTGGTGCTTTTGATTTTATCGAAAAACCACCTGATCTCAATAGGTTACTTCTTACACTCAGAAATGCGTTTGACCATGCGAATCTCCAAGAAGAGAATCGCAGGATGCGCCAAACCATCGTTGAGCACCACGAAAAGAAGCTGATCCCTATTATTGGCGAAAGTGGGGCGATCCAGCGTATTAAGGATACCATCAAGCGCGTTGCACCCACCGAAGCACGCGTCTTGATCACAGGTGAACCGGGGACCGGGAAAGAGCTTGTGGCGAAGTGGATCCATCACCAATCCGCCCGCAAGGACGGCCCGATGGTGGAAGTCAACTGTGCTGCCATACCTGGTGAATTAATCGAAAGCGAATTGTTCGGCCACGAAAAGGGATCCTTCACTGGCGCGACCAAACAACGTATAGGTAAATTCGAGCAGGCAAACGGTGGTACGTTGTTTCTGGATGAGATTGGGGATATGAGCCTCTCGGCCCAAGCCAAAGTGCTTAGAGCACTCCAGGAAAGCAGAATCAGCCGGGTTGGGGGAGACCGAAGTATTCCCGTTGATGTACGGGTCGTGGCTGCAACGAATAAAATGTTGCTGCAACAAATCGAGGAAAACGAATTTCGCGAAGACCTCTACCACCGGCTTAGTGTCATTCTGATCCATCTTCCACCGCTTCGCGATCGAAGAGAAGACATCTCTCTCATTGCATCGCAATTTTGCGAGCAGTTGTCCAGGCGGAATGGCTTAACGACAAAAAGCTTCTCCAGTGCTGCGCTTGAGCGTATGGCGCAGTTTGAATGGAGAGGAAATGTAAGAGAGCTTCGAAACGTTGTCGAACGGCTTATTATCCTTAGTGAAGGGGATCAGATTGAAGTACGAGATGTAGATCGATACGTCCAGCCAAACGGCAGCCAGGGTAATTCAATGACCAGCCTACTGGATCAATTTGAACTATTCAGCGATTTCCGCGACCAGGCAGAAAAGCTGTTCATCGAACACAAGCTGGAGCAACACGACTGGAATATCAGTAAGACCGCTGAGGCCATCGGCATACAGCGATCCCACCTGTACAACAAGATGAGTAAATACAATATTGAAAGGCTTTAATCAATCAAAAGAATGGGTTCTTTTGATTGGTTTCTGGTTTCTCGTTTCTGGTTTCTTGTTGCATGAATCAAGGCGCAAATAACCAGAAACCAGAAACCAGAAACCAGAAACCAAATTTTTTCGATGAAAAAATTACTAGAAGTTGTTGGTTTAGGTAAAACGTATCCAACCGAAGACGGTGGGGAGCTTGAAGTATTGCATGATGTGTCGTTTACCATCAATCGGGGAGAAATTGTTGCTGTTGTAGGTGAAAGTGGAGCCGGGAAGAGCACCTTGTTGCACCTTCTGGGAACGTTAGATCGGCCGACAAGCGGGAAAGTGTATTTTGAAGGGAAGGATGTGTTTAAGCAATCCGATAACCAGCTTGCTCATTTCAGAAATCGATCCCTTGGATTTGTCTTCCAGTTCCATCATCTATTGCCTGAGTTTACTGCCGTTGAAAATGTGTCCATGCCGGCTCTGATTCAGCAAAAAAGCCTGCCTAATGTCCGAGGACGTGCTCTAGACTTGCTGACGATGTTGGGACTCGAAGGTCGTTTAAGTCACCGCCCTGGGCAGCTTTCTGGAGGAGAAAAACAGCGAGTTGCTGTTGCCAGGGCGCTCATGAATGAACCAAGCCTTGTCCTGGCCGACGAACCCACCGGAAACCTCGATACAAAGACGGCTGAAGCGCTGCATCAGGAGATCATCCGATTAAAAGACACCATGCAGCAGACCTTCATCATTGTTACCCACAACCCGGCTCTAGCTGACCTTGCCGACCGCGTACTGGTCATCGAAAACAAAGACGTCAAAGAGCTAGAACAAACCCCAAACCCCAAACACTGAACAACAAACACCTATGGCCTGGCCCATAGCTAAAATAGAGAGTTCATATGACCGAATTGCCTGTACTGGATACGCAAGTAGGATACGTGAATGAGGACATCGATCCAACACTCGATCTCTATGATGAAATAGAACGGCTTAAAAAGGAGAAGAATGCGATCATTCTCGCTCACTACTATCAGGAAGCCGATATCCAAGACATTGCCGATTACATCGGAGATTCATTGGGCCTGTCGAGAAAAGCAGCTGAAACGGATGCCGATATCATCGTTTTTGCCGGCGTACATTTTATGGCCGAAACAGCCATCATTGTAAACCCGGATAAAACAGTACTCCTGCCCGATCTGAATGCAGGATGCTCTCTGGCAGACTCTTGTCCGCCAGATCAGTTTAAAGCATTCGTTGAGAGCCATCCCGATCATACGGTTGTCTCCTATATTAATTGTTCTGCCGCAGTTAAAGCATTAAGTGATATCATCTGTACGTCGTCAAATGCAGAGCATATCATTCGGCAGATCCCAGAAGATAAGCCGATCATCTTTGCTCCCGATCAAAACCTCGGACGGTATTTGATCAAGCAAACCGGCCGAGACATGTTGTTGTGGGAAGGCGTGTGTATCGTGCACGAGGTGTTTAGCGAACAGAAATTAGTGCAGCTCAAGATGCGTCATCCTGAGGCTGAAGTGCTTGCCCATCCAGAGTGTGAGGAAGCTGTTCTTCGCCATGCTGACTTTATCGGGTCAACCACGGGTATTCTTCGTTATGCAACGGAAAGCTCCACGGAGACATTCATCGTTGCCACAGAGGGCGGTATTCTGCATCAAATGGAGAAGCAGAATCCAACCAAGACATTTATCGCCGCACCACCGGATAATGGCTGTGCCTGCAATGAGTGCCCCCATATGCGGCTCAACACGATCGAAAAGCTCTATCTCTGCCTCAAGCACGAGCAGCCTCAGATCACCATGGATGAGGAACTGAGGAAAAAAGCACTGGTACCTATAGAGCGCATGCTTGAGATGAGCGCAGCGATCAAGTAAGCGCAGTACTGCACAAGCGGGACTGAAGGGTACGAGACGAAAATGCAGTACTGCACAAGCATGACTGAAGGGTACGAGACGAAAATGCAGTACTGCACAAGCATGACTGAAGGGTACGAGACGAAAATGCAGTACTGCACAAGCATGACTGAAGGGTACGAGACGAATATGCAGCACTGCACAACGGCTACGAGG
>JAHQVL010000289.1 GCA_019634345.1 Rhodothermaceae bacterium | reverse complement strand
GCACGTTAGGCGGCCTTGCATTATTTGGCGTCGTTGGATTCATCGTCGGCCCTCTAATTGCCGCGCTCTTTTTAACCATCTGGGACATTTATGGATTTGCTTTTAAAGAGGTATTGCCTGAAACCTACCCATTAGGATCAAAAATACCTGATGACCCGAGTCCTTCTCTCTCTGTGTCTTCAGAAGACCCTCCTACACACACAGACCCTCCCCCAACACCCAAGGACCAGTCTGACTTCGATATCTGGAATCCTCCCTGGAGCTCCCAACCTGGATAACCATCATGGACACCCCCGAGCACAACAAACCATCCGTTTCACGGCGTTCTTTTCTTACAACAAGCGCTGCAGCAGCGACTTTTCTTGTTCACCCTCAAGCGCCCGTACAAGGTGCACAAGACAATACCACGGACAAGCCTAGTGACAAGCTAAAAGATTGCGTCAGAGAAAATCGTGAGTGGCAATACAAGCGATTTCTCAAGGACTTAATGGCGAGGCTGCACGATGGTGAGATAGATGAAGCCCTGTCGTGTATTCAAGCATTCTCAGACCAATATCCAACCGATCCGGAATTTCTATATGGCTTAAGTATTGCACATTGCCTAAAAGGCAACCTGGATATTGCCACAGATTATGCCCAGCGTGCTACTGATTATGGATTTCCTTTTAGCCGATTCCTTGCAGGTCCACGTTCTTTTCTTGCCCCTCTATATGCGCATCCACCCTTTATCGAATTGGCCGATCAATACGGATCTCCACTTATTCATGGCCCGATGGTGGGCAGTGTAACTGACAAGGAAGCTCGTTTTTGGGTGCGCACGAGACATGAGTCCGAGGTATTTGTTCTACTATCAGAAGTGAATAGTCCTGATCAACTGCTTCAGAGTTCAACAGTATCCACAATGGCCAGTGCGGATTTTACTGGGGTAGCCAGGGTCTCTGACTTAAAACCCCATACTGAATATATGTACCGGGTCGTCATAGACTCAGTTGAAAGCGAAGAGACATTTACATTTTCCACATTCCCTCCTCAAGGCACCAGTGCCAAGTTCGAGATCGGATTTGGGGGATGCTCAGGGTATACTCCCTGGCATGAACACATATGGCGCAGCATTACCAACCACCACTTTCCTCTCTTCCTACAAACTGGTG
The DNA here is from genome assembly GCA_019634345.1 of Rhodothermaceae bacterium. Lineage (GTDB taxonomy): Bacteria > Bacteroidota > Rhodothermia > Rhodothermales > JAHQVL01 > JAHQVL01. The sequence goes on along the minus strand of JAHQVL010000289.1, from coordinate 41,213 downwards.
ACAACGTATACATCGACGATCCCGAGAGGATGACTATCAATGAGTTTTGTTATTACCGCCGGCAATCGAGACCTGAATACAGAGCCCTTGTTGCCGGAACGTCTATAGCGGCTATTTGGGACGACCATGATTTTGGAGACAATGATAGCTGGGGCGGCCCAGAGATTGCAACGCCATCGTGGAAGATACCTGTCTGGAAAACCTTTAGAAACAACTGGAACAACCCTTCTTACGGCGGGGGCGAGTCCCAACCTGGATGCTGGTTTACGTTTTCCATGGCCGATGTCGACTTTTTCATGCTGGATGACAGGTATTACAGAGACGACCATAACAATCCCCCTTCTGATCGACCAGCTACTATGCTAGGTGCTGCGCAAAAGAAGTGGTTATTTGACAGGCTCGTAGCCTCAACAGCCACATTTAAAGTCATTGTCACCTCAGTACCCTGGGCATATGGTGTAAAACCTGGCAGCAACGATCCCTGGCAAGGCTTTATGGACGAAAGGGAAGAGATCTTTGCCTTCTTCGAGCAAAACAAGATAGATGGCATTTTCTTGCTCTCTGGCGATCGGCATCGAGCTGACATCTGGAAGATTGAGCGAGAAAATGGCTATGATTTGTATGACTTCGAAAATGCCCGATTAACCAACTTACACACCCACGACGTCCTCCCGGGTGCTCTCTATGGATACAACGAAAAATGCACTTTCGGCCGGCTTCGCTTCGATACCACCTTGGATGACCCAGAAGTGATCTACGACATCATCACGATCGATGATGAAGTCGTGTACTCGTTTCCGCTAAAACTGTCCGCAATTAAGCATGCATGATGCGCCTTCTCTTGCCTCATTTTCTGATTACCATTTCCTTATGTCTTAGCCTGTCCGGAAAGCAAACCCTTCCGCGTTCAACCTCGCCTCCTAATGTCATCATCATTATTGCAGATCAAATGCGAGGAGATGCCTTAGGGATATTGGACCATCCAAATATCAATACACCCAACCTGGATAGGATGGCGAAAGAAGGGGTGCTTTTTTCAGATTACTTTGTCAACAACCCTGTCTGCGTACCCTCAAGAATGTCCATGTTCAGCGGGTTATATCCCCATGAGCACGGGGCATTATCAAATAAAGGGCCTACCCGCCGCTTTTCATCCGCAGATAACACGCTCCTCAATTATTTTGACAAGAAAAACTACCGCCTCGGTTGGTTTGGTAAAGATAATCACACCTATGATCGTTCTGTCTTGGACTCCTTGCTTGACGCAAACACTAGCCTCCGTAGAGAAGCATTTCGGGCCTATTCGGCTCACACGCCTCCCCACTGGGCAAGCTCATCTCCATGGCCCAAAGAAGAGCTCTTTGCATACAAAACGACCTCGGATGCCATCAATTTTATTAGCTCACAGAACGCTGATTCATCCTTTTTTGTCGTCCTTAGCTTGTTCGATCCCCATCCTCCCTATTTTGCGCCGGCTGATTATGTAGCCAGATATCCAATTAATGACATTCAGGTCCCCGCCTATATAAACCCAGAGACGCTGAGTGTTCGGCTTAATCAACACAAAGAGGCCATGCTTTTTGATTTACTATCTGAGAGTGATCTTAAGACCACCTTGGCACATTATTTTGCGGCCATTGAATGGGGTGTCGATTTCCAGGTTGGCCGTATTCTCGATGCGCTAGAAACCTTAGACATCAAAGAAAACACGATCGTTCTCTTTACATCCGAGCACGGGGATTTTATGGGAGAATATGGAATGGTAAGAAAAGGCATGTTTTTGTATGATGCGTTGTTGCATGTCCCTTTCATCTGGTATGGACCTGGACACTTACAGCAAGGTATTTTATCTGAAGCTCTTGTACAGAGTGTTGACATTGTACCAACCTTAATCGAGTTGACTGGTGGAACACCCCCATCATATGCCGGCCGCTCCCTTGCCGGGTTGCTCAGAGGGCAAGGGCAACTACCTGATCAGGAACGAATTATTTTTGCTTCAGCAGGTTATCAAGATATTCCTGCTGATTATTTCGAATCTCCAGAGGCCCCTTATTTTTCATCTAACTCAGAAGAGCGCCCCTTTCATTCTAGAATACTTGACATGCAGACCACTCCCGTATCACGAACCATTATGGCTAGAACAAACGAGTGGAAATTAATTGTAAGTGAAACACGCGCAGCAGAGCTGTACCAGATGAGGGGAGGAAAATCTGAGGAGGTTAATCTTGCCAACGATCCTGCTTATGCAGAGATTCAGAACCAATTGACAGCGGCTATACAGGAAGAGTGGCCCTGGGGAAATTAGAAATAGCTCTAATATTGGATGTCGAGCTTGTTTACACCGATAACCAGTTTTACACCATTCACTTCGTATACCCCCTTTTCGGATTCAACACGTAATTTATACGTTCCCGGGTCTATATTCTCAATACGGTATACACCTGTATCATCTGACATCCCAATTTCTACGCCAACAGGTAGCTTACCTGCTTTGTTTATTAGATAGATCGATGCATTTTTAACAGGCTGATCCTCATATCTTAAAATTCCAATTAGCGTAGATGACAAGACGTTGCTCGACGTTCGAATTGCATTTTTGAGAGTCCTACCATGCTCATCCAATACTTGCCCGGCTACTTGAGGGCGCTCTCCTTTTTTCCACATTCCAATTTTTATATCCGTGGGAGAAAGTATCCTCAAAGAAGCGCGGCTTGAGGTTTCGAAATCTGAATGTTGGACATCTATCAAGTAATGGCCACTACCAAGTAACGGAATCTCAAATGCTCCTGATTGATCGCTGAATGCCTCTGCAACAGATTTATATGTGCTGTTTATCGTTGATGTGTCTGCTTTTTCTAGAAAGGATATATGGGCATTGGGTATGGGAGCTTGAGTGTTCAGTTCCTCAACCAATCCAGTTACCGTCACATGCTGCCCTGCTTGCTCCTTACCCGTTCTTCGCACACGAAAATATCGTACTTGCTCATCATAGGCATTCCATTCCTGATTCATTTTAAAATGAAACTCCTTAGATCCTCCTTCAGCCAAAAACCCAGGGGTCATCAAGATTCGCTCAATGTACTCTGCATCGCTATAAATCACACGCACTCGCCAGTTTCCATCAGGTACATTCTGAAGTTCGAAATGACCATTCGCATCTGAATAAGACACCAGAGGTTCGTAGGGGTCCAGCCCCTCCTTCGTTCGCAAGTCCACTCGAACACCATAAACAGGGACATCTTCATCGATATCCATGACAGTGCCTTTTACCAACGTTTGAGCAGATGCAGGAGGCACAGAATGTACACTAAAAACCAAAATTGCAAAAAGGTACAAGGAGAATCTAATCATGGGCATCATTATGTCTACCTGAGGAGACACAACTAAGCAGCAGTCTCAAAAAACAACCACTTTCTTATGTATAACATCATTTTACTACGGATAAACGAATACTACTCATCTATTCGTATGTTATACTTTCATTTTCTCCTTATACACAAATCCAATCAGTTCCTTTATACGTCCAGCTCTTCGACCTCGCTTGCGTGCTCCATGATGAACGTGTATCTCGCACTGGCATCTTTGCCCATCAGTTCGCTGATCACAGTCTCAGTGGTAAGCTTGTCGGTATCTGCAATTGCAACCTGGAGAAGCCTGCGCTTTTCAGGATCGAGTGTAGTTTCTCGCAGTGTGGCCGGCATCATTTCACCGAGCCCCTTAAAGCGCTGGATGTCGATATTGATGTTTTTGCGCTTGGATTGCAGCTTCTTAATGATTTTGTCTTTATCAGAATCATCAAGCGCCCAGTGCGTTTCTTTTCCAGCATCGATGCGGTATAGAGGCGGCTGAGCGATGTAAACGTATCCCTCGTCAATGAGTGGGCGCATGTATCGGTACAGGAAGGTCAGCAACAAGGTTGAAATGTGATGCCCGTCCGAATCCGCATCCATTAGGAGGATTACCTTGTGATACCTGAGATGCGCCAGGTTCATTTTCTCGCCCAATCCACAGCCAAGGGCCTGCACGATATTGGAGAGTTCTTTATTAGCTGATACTTTCTGAAGGGTGGCCTGCTCCGCATTAAGCACTTTACCTCTCAATGGCAGTACAGCCTGCGTCTTGCGATCCCGGCCCTGTTTTGCTGAGCCACCGGCAGAATCCCCTTCCACGATAAATATTTCGCTTTCAGAAGGACTTGTAGACGAACAATCCGCCAGCTTACCGGGTAGCGTTAGCCGATGTGACAAGCTCGTTTTGCGGCGCACAGAAGAAACGGCTGCACGGCTTGCTAGACGCGCTTTTGCAGCCTGGATTACGCGCGTGGCGATGGCTTCTCCAGTCGTTGGATGCGCATTCAGAAATTGCTCCAATTCCAGGCGTACGGCTCCCACCATCAAGCTACGTGCTTCCGGATTATTCAGCTTGTCTTTCGTTTGCCCTTGAAACTGGGGGTCTACCATAAACAAGTTGACCACAGCGATCATACCCTCACGGATATCATCCGCGTTTAGGTCCAGCTTTTTGGGCATCAGATCATGGGTATCCATATATGCCCGAATCGCGCTGCGCACTGCGTCACGCAATCCCTGTACGTGCGTGCCACCATCTGGAGTGGGGATGCCATTCACAAATGACTCAATACGCTCCTTGGGGGACTCACTCCACTGCAGAGCAATCTCTGCCCGCTGCCCCCCTTCTATCTCTGCTTGACGCACGATGAATGCCTCTGGATGTACAACCCGGGTGTTGTTCGACGTGATCAAATGCTCCAGGTACTCAGCGATACCACCTTCGTGATAAAACTCGTACTTTTGCTTGTTGACCTCGTCCCTAAACAAGATCTTAAGGCTTCCATTCAGATAGGTTTTAACCTCAAGATAATCCTTGATCCATTCTGCATCGAACTCAATCTTACCAAAGATATCGGCATCGGGCCTAAAGAAAATGGTTGTACCTGTACCGCGTACCGTTTCCTTCGACTTTTTTAGCTTGGTAGTGGGCTTGCCTCGTTTATAGGTTTGCGTGTACTTTTTGCCGCCTCGTTTAATGGTAGCTACCAACTCTTCAGACAACGCATTCACAACTGAAGACCCAACTCCATGGAGGCCCCCTGACGTAATGTAGTTGCTCCCATCAAACTTCCCTCCTGCATGCAGGGTCGTCAAGATAACCTGGAGGGTCGGGATTTTCTTCTTAGGATGCATATCCACAGGAATCCCCCGTCCGTTATCCGTCACGGAGATACTTTTGCTATCCGAATGCAGGGTCACCTCGATGAGTGAAGCATAGCCGTTGGTGGCTTCATCCACTGCATTGTCGACGACTTCCTTAATAAGATGATGCAATCCAGCTTTCCCCGTTCCCCCGATATACATGCCTGGTCGTTTACGAACCGGCTCCAGCCCCTCTAAAACTTGGATGTCTTTTCCAGTATATGTAGCTACTTCTGCCATAGGTAGTTAAGCGTAAGCGATATTCGTTTAGTGTTTTCCGTTCAAGCGGACTTCGATAGGCTCAAGAATAATTCGTGTCAAATGTCCACGACTAATGATTGAACTCCCTTTGTTGCCTCTATTCGACACCTTAAACTTGGTGGTCCGAATCACTTCTTTGCGTCCACGGTTTGTCTCAACCGTCAATCCTTTTCTCGCAGCCATCGAAAGCGTGAACCCAAATACATGATCGCCCTTATTCAGCCTCATTGCAATCACGCCCTTAGCGGCGCTCCGCACAACAGGGATCTGATGTACCGGGAATATCAAAGCAAGCCCTCCTTGAGACGCAAGACACACATTTTCAAATCCGGCAGCCAATTCAACCCCTAAAACTTCATCGCCTTTACTGACTCGCATGAACAGCCTACCTGAACGTGTCGAGATTTCAGCATACGTATGTATAGATATTCTGACTCCGAATCCACTTTTGGATATCCCAACTATGTAAGGCCCTTCTGATTCACCAGAACCAGACTCCGCTTCAAACAATTCGGGTTCAGTCTCAGGCTCTGAAACTGGCTGAGGCAGGACTCTTTTATCAAAGGACGAGACGCCTACGATTCGCTCCCGGTCAGAGAAGTCAAACAATTTCTGAATCGGCTCACCGTATCCGGTGGTGTTAGCCAATTGATCGATCCTGAGGGTATACGCCTTCCCGAAATTCGTAAAGAAACCAATGGTAGAGCGCGTTGACCCCGGCATGATCCATCCGATTTCGTCGCCTTCTCGCACACGGATACTTGCGATATCCGAGTATGATCGTTGCCGTTTGACCCATCCGTCCCTCGTAACAATTACGTATACATCTTCAGCAATGATGTAATCTTCTTCTGAATAACTCAAGACCTCATCCGGCCCTTCAACCATAGAGCGGCGCGTATCTCCGTATTTGTTCTTGATTTCCTTCAGTTCCTTCTTAATCACTTTCCATCGGCCATCTTCGTCCGCTAGCAAGAGGCGAATTTCCTCAGCCATTCGCTCTTTCTCCTCCAACTCCAACCGGATCGCGTCGATTTCCATAGTCGACAGCTTGTACAGCTTTGTCTCCAGTATGGCTTCTGTTTGAATTTCATCCAGTTCAAACCGAGCCATCAATCCTTTTGCAGCATCCTTCTTGTCTTTAGAAGCACGGATAATGCGAATCGCTTCATCGAGAGCATCAAAGATGATCATGAATCCGCGCAGGATGTGGATGCGTTTCTCTAATTGCTCCAGTTCATACCGGAGCCTCCGAACCAGGACCTCCATTCGGAAGTCAAGAAAGGCGCGAAGCACAGTAGCCAGATCCACTTTCTGTGGTGCAGATACACCTGGATTGGCGGTTGGCACCAGGCACGTCATGTTGACGTGGAAACGCGTCTGAAGAGGCGTATGCTTAAAGATATACGCCATCGCTGCTTCAGCATTGGCGCCTCTTTTTAACTCAAGGACAATTCGGACTTCTTCTGTTGACTCATCACGGATGTCTGTAATTTGAGGGACTTTGCCTTTAGCGATATGATCGGCGATCTTCTCGATCAAGTCGCTCTTATTCATTCCATAGGGAATCGAATGAATAATGATTTTGGACTTGTTTTCTAGCTTGTATTCTCCCCTTAATTCAACCGTCCCCTCTCCTTTCTTATAAATCTCAATCAGTTCCTCTTCCGTATTCAGAATACGGCCCCCTGTTGGGAAATCAGGCCCTTTGATAAACTTATTGACCAGAGTGTCCACCCTTGCGTTGGGGGACCCAATCATGTAAATCAGCCCATCAATAACTTCAGCCAGATTATGAGGAGGAATGTTGGTAGCCATCCCGACGGCAATACCGCTTGATCCATTCACCAGCAAGTTAGGCACCCGGGAAGGCAAAACGATCGGCTCAGAGAGCGTTCCGTCGTAATTGGGCCTGAAGTCAACCGTTTGTTTACGAATCTCTTCCAATACCTCTACAGCAAGAGGCCTTAGCTTCGCTTCGGTGTATCGCATGGCCGCCGGACTGTCCCCATCCAGCGATCCAAAATTACCATGCCCGTCGACAAAGGGATAGCGTAGTGAAAACGATTGCGCCATTCTGACCATGGCGTCATAGATAGCACTATCACCATGAGGGTGATACTTACCCATCACCTCACCAACCACCGTTGCACTCTTCCTAAAGCGGCCATCCGGGTAAAGGCGAAGATTGGTATACATCGCATACAAAATCCTCCTATGAACGGGCTTTAGACCGTCTCGGATGTCCGGAAGAGCACGGCTTGTGATTACCGATAACGCATAGTTAAGATACCGTTCCTGCGCCGTTTCATGCAGCGGTATGACTTCAACAATTGGCATAATAATCTATAAACAATAACAGATTTCTAACTCCACACGCTTAAGAAAACATAATAATATGTGTATATAATGTGCAAGTAGCTTTGGAGTTTCTCCTCACATAAACGTGTTAATATACGCGAAATTTAGCACTTCTTACCACACGCATTCTTCGAAAGTATCGCATATGCTCACATCCAACACATTATAGACAGAAAAGTGCCTTTTGTGCAATCTTGTAAGTCAAATTGCAAAAACGGCAATCAACTCGCCCAAAGGCTACGCTTCGTTGTATGCAAGCGTAAAGTAATCGTGCCTGGGATCTGCGTGGAGTTGAAGGACATTGGCTTTAGCAAGCAACACCAGAGTATGAGACGCTTTACGCTTTGGAATATTTACCAGATTAGCAAATTGAGGCACAGTGATGCGACCATAATCCTCAAGATATCTCATCAATTTATGTTCTTTATCCCCAAACTCAAACTTCACATCGTTTGAGTTTTTCCCCGTTTTCATCAGGCGAACGTGTTCTTTACTGGCTTCCACGCTCATATCATTGATTCTTACATACGCGGTATTAATTGCAGGATCATCTGGATCAATTAATACATGGGGTTTCTCGCTGCTTTCGAAGACACTTACAAAAAGTACGTTTCTCTTCTTTGAAACGGGAACGCGTTCAATAGCATACCGAACAGGCGGCGTACAGTACGAATTAAGCGCCTCTTTTAGTGCATATTCCTCTTCATCGGAATCCCGCACCCCTTTTATAGTGCCATCATCTTCCACACCAAGAAGCAGCCGCCCTCCGATCGTATTCGCAAAGGCAATTACTTCTTTTGCTATTCGTTCAGGCTTAGGGACACGAGTTTTAAACTCAAGGGTGAGTCCTTCCCCAAGTTGAACGACCCGGTTTAGCTCTTCAAGATTCATAACTCGTCGAAACTAAATAATCTATATCTAATTATGCTATCCAGTACTCTTCTTTTGCCTCTCGCTCCATCAAATCGCTTACTGCTTCTAGAGGCTTCTTCCCTTCAAATAGTATGCTGTAAACTGCTTCTGTTATCGGCATCTCAACATTATGACGCTCTGCTAATGCCATAATGGACTGTGTTGTTCTCACACCTTCTGCCACCATTTTCATTTCTTCTATAATAGCTTCCATCTGCCGCCCTTTACCAACTTGTTCACCAAGATATCTGTTTCTACTTAGGCCGCTCATGCAAGTTACAACCAGGTCTCCAATTCCCGACAATCCAGAGAAAGTCTCCGGTTTTGCTCCCATAGCTACACCTAGTCGTTTAATTTCGGATATACCACGGGTTACAATGGCTGCCTTTGTATTATCGCCAAAACCAACGCCATCACTAATTCCAGCTGCAATTGCCATCACATTTTTTACGGCTCCCCCAACCTGTACACCCACAATATCACGGTTCATGTATACGCGTAGACGCGAGGAAATGAACGTCTGCTGTATAATAGAAGCCGTTTCACGGCCATACGCCGACGCAACTACAGCTGATGGTATGCCACGGGCAACCTCCTCAGCATGGCTTGGTCCGTAGAGCACACCGATCTGCTCCCTGGGTATAGAAGGAGCTATGTCTACTAGAACCTCACTCGCTAATTTAAGTGTATCGTTTTCTACTCCCTTTGAAACAGAAACCAGGCTGTGCCTGGAGTTGAAGTAAGGCGCTGCCTTTGCGCCGACAGCACGTGCACTTTGAGAAGGTGTGGCAAATACAAGCATGGAACAGGCTGAAATGACCGCGTCAAGTTTTGAGTCAACAAGAATCGACTCTGGTATTTTCACCCCACTCAGGTAAACACTGTTCTCTCTCGTATCTTTTATTTCCTGGACAAGCGCCTCGTTACGCGCCCACAGATATACATTCTTCCCAGTTTTTGCTAGACTAATCGCCAATGCTGTACCCCAGCTTCCAGCTCCAATTATACCAATCCGCTCGTTCATTATGTAAAAGGATATTATTACGTGATGTTTTACTGGAATGAGCTCTATGTTTACTCTACAGACTTAGGCACAGCTCCGGCCGACTTTTTTCTGGTGATTTTGTTTTCCGTGCCATTGAGTAATCGCTTAATATTTGAATGGTGCGCCAGAACGATCCCCGCCGCCAACAGCACCCCAAATACAATCAATCCTGTTTGAAGCTCGTTCTGGCCAAATACATATTTCTGCAGAATAAGTGATATCGGATACGATGAGGCAGCAGTCATCGATGCGAGAGATACGTAACTCGTCCGCCATAATACCAGACAGAAAATGACAAAAACGATGAGCATGTTCAATGGAGTTATGGCTATTAATATACCTGCTGCCGTATTAACGCCTTTGCCTCCTTTAAACTTGGCCCACAGAGGAAACATGTGCCCCACAACCGCAGCAGCTCCTGCAAGAAGAGCAATTCCCAACCCAATAAATGCATCTGGCAAAGAATCGATGCCTAATGCCGATACCAATCCCGGTACTAGACCTGCTGCTACATACCCTTTGCCCATATCAATTATTGTGGACAACAACCCGGCCTTCCATCCCAGGACTCTGTATGCATTCGTTGCACCTGGATTTCCGCTTCCGTGTTTTCGCAGATCGGTTTTATAGATCCATTTTCCAACCCACAGGCTTCCAGGAATTGATCCAATACAATAACTAATGACTACGATCAACAACAAAGAATACATGTGACGTAAACCGATCTTTCAATGAGTACAATTCAGCCCTATTACTTGACACGCCCTATAACGATAGGCTGTTCGCCGTGCGCCTGAAGCACGGATTGCGCTTTTTCATTATCCTGCTCTGCTACAATCATCACGAGGCCTATCCCAAGATTAAAGGCTGAACGCATATCCTCTTCAGGTACATTGCCCAAGTCTTTAATCATATTAAACACCTCAGGTCGCTCCCATTTGTCGTAATCCACATCAAAAGTTAGCCCATCAGGAATGACTCGCTGTACATTCCCTGGAATTCCTCCTCCTGTAATGTGCGCAGCAGCATGCAGCAGGTTTTGCTCATGCATGAGCTGAATACTGCCCAAATACGACCGGTGGATCTTTAATAAGACTTGTCCTACAGATTCGCCTCCAAGGCGCTCGGGTGTATCATGTGCACTATAGTAGGTAAACAGTACTTTTCGAGCAAGCGAGTATCCGTTGGTGTGTAAACCCGTTGATGGAAGCCCGATCAAGACATCCCCCTTACCCACAGCATCGGATGACAGAATTTTGGCTCTATCCACAATTCCTACAATAGTGCCTGCCAAATCATATTCGCCCTGCGAATAGATATCAGGCATTTCAGCTGTTTCGCCCCCTATGAGGGCACATCCATTTTCTTTGCAGGCTTTCGCAAATCCACTAACCACAGACACCGCGGTCTCCTTTGACAGTTTTCCGGTAGAAAAATAGTCCAAAAAAAAGAGAGGTTTGGCACCGCACACAGCTATATCATTCACACAATGATTAACCAGATCCTGACCTACCGTATCGTGCCGATTCATTTTAAAGGCGACCTTCAGCTTGGTACCTACTCCATCTACAGACGACACCAGGACAGGATCGTCGTATCCTTCTCCGTTAAACTGAAAGAAACCTCCAAAAGCCCCAATATCGGTGAGAACTTGTGGTGTAAAGGTCTCTCGAACCAACGGTTTTATGCGCTTTACGACCTCATCACCCGCTTCAATGTCAACTCCTGCATCGCGATATGTAATCATAAACTCCCACCCTTTATTTATTTGCAGGCATAAGATACAACTTGTCAAACAGAATACATAGCAATGTTTTCGTTACCCTCTCGCCTTACTGGCACCTCGTCCGATGACAGACAACACAAAGATCTGAAACCTCTGTTTTGTTGACAACTCGATCGGTATTGACCATACATCGTATTTCCGTTTCTCAATTTCATTAATGTATTCCAGAGCTGTCAGCCAATTTTTCTTGACGGTACCCCTATACTTCCGTTCCAGCTCCCTAACAAGGGGTTGCCCCTGAGCAAATGCATCACGCGCCCGAATAGTCTGCTTCCACAAAAGCCTCTGCACTGCGTCGGTTCGTTCACCTTGCTTTAATTGCTGAACAGAGACATTAGCATGCTCAAGCTCAGACAAGGGAACGAATACCCTCCCTTTTTCCAGGTATTCGGGAAGCCTGAGAAGCATGTCTACAACAAAAAAGCCCATTGTAAGCTCATCGATGAGTTTCCGTTGCCAGGTGTAGGCGGCATCTGCCAGCTTCGCAGACAAATAAGCATGCGGTGCCTCCCAGCGGGTAATAAAGCTTTTTAACTCTTTGGCGTCTTTTATCTGAACGGGCCCATAAAAATGGTGGGCAACATCCAATTGCCCGAAGAGCCATTCAGAAGGAAGGTCATGGGTAGCGATCGCTTTTCTAACCTGAGTAAGAAGAACGGATGGAATCAGGTCCTGATCATCGTTGTTCTGGAGTTGCGCTTTGACATCAGCGAATGCTTTTTGGGCTTCCTCACTTGAAGAAAACCGGCATTTATTGGCTAAGAAGTCGTGCCATTGCTCAAAGACTTCAATGGCTTCCTTTTTCTCGGCCGGCCAGGATACATGCTCAAAGGGTCCATTTTGATACTTTTTAGGCACCGGTCATCCAAATAGCGTTAATGATTATTGCCAAATCCACGGGCCATGATACAGATTATGGATCGTATTAACCAGTTCCACCTATCTCTTCAATCGACAAGCACTTAGTCTGACGACCAGGGCATTGGTTTTTTATCTAGAAATGCAGCTATACCAGCCTGGCAGTCTTCAGTATTGCGAGCAAAAGCATTCATATTTACAGCGAATCCCAGTGCTTCAGACAGTCCTACACCCTGGATGTCAGCAAACAGTTTTTTGGTAAGTGCTACAGCAGAACCACTCGTATTGCGTGTCAACTCCTCTACAATATCCTGAGCGGCCTGGTCCAATTGCTCTTTCGGAAGCGCCTGCGTAATCAATCCTATTCGTGCAGCCTGCTCAGCAGTAATCAAATGACCGCGGAGCATGAGATCCCTGGCTGCAACTTCTCCTATTTTGCGGACGACAAACACCATCACAATGGCAGGAACGAAGCCGATTCTCACCTCAGTAAAGCCTAGCTTTGCCGAATCAGCAACAAGCGAAAAGTCACACACTGAAGCCAATCCACAGCCCCCCGCAATGGCATGACCGTTTACTTTTGCAATCACTGGCTTGGGGCACCGGTAGATCGTCTCTAATAACCGCGCAAGTAATTGTGAGTCGTCCAAGTTTTCTAACGAGGTAGCTGTTTGCAGCTTATGAAGTGCAGCCAAATCCGCCCCAGCAGAAAACACTGTTCCTGATCCCGTTAGAATAATCACTCTCACAGTTTCGTCATTCTGTGCTTTATTGAAGCACTTAAGCAACTCAGCAACAACTCCGCTGCTTAATGCATTTCTTTTCTCTGGCCGGTCAATAGTGATAGTTACTGAACTACTGACCTGTTCATATCTCACAAAATCCATGATCCTTACCGGTGAGGTTTGTCCAACAATAATAAGTAAAGGGGCCAGAGGTCTCGAATTGCAAGAATGGATTTCTCAAGCAACGGACCGCCCTGATTTAATATAGATTCTTTCGGGGAAAATGTGGTCCACCACATTCCTTTTGCCCGCCCTATCTCCCCTGGTATAGTCGCCAATTCGCTCTTGTACTCAAGATATTCCCCATGCATAGCCTTATGAGGCCGAACACGGAAAGCCCACCCCTCTCGCTGCAGTAACCTATTCACAAGCTCTAGAAATGCGCCTGGATTAGCGTGTATTTGAGCTTTCACTGCATTAAACAACGAAGGAGCGTTTTCGCCAAGAAATAAACTTGTTGAAAACCCGCTTTCACGAAGTGTATGTGCAATTTGGATATCCTTTAAACGACGTAACCCAACTCTATAAAAGGACAACCAAAGATGGTGATGGCATCCTCCTGCACCGAAGTCGTTTTTTAGTAGCCGGCTGAAGACATTACGTTCTGTTTCAAAAGGAAGCATGTTTGGAAGCACCCAGTTTACAGCGAGGTCATCCCTAAATCGCTTAAACGGCTGAATGATTGAGGGTTCAATGACTTTTTTGAGGGATCTGTAGGTTTCTATGTGAGGGGCTTCTTTGATTGACTGGAGGGTATCAAATGCATCTGAACCAAAACCCTCAAACGATACTGACAGCTCTTCAGGGAAAAGCAGCTCTGTGGGGAATTCACTGCGAACTGGTATCACCGTACGTTTTGGCTAATTGCTTCTCGGAACGCTTCATAAGTAGCCGGAATGGGAATCGCACATTTTGGACGCAGGGCCAGTTCCATTAACGACCGAGGTGTAGCGGGTTCAATACCAATCGCCTCTTTAACAATTTCTGGAAATTTTGCAGGGTGAGCGGTTGCAAGCACGATGCAAGGGTGCTCAGAGCCAGTTTCTTTCCGATAACGCTGAATACTTTCAATACCTACTGCAGTATGCGGATCTGAGAGGTACCCTGTCTTCTCATATAACTTCTTCATTGTTTCCAGGGTTGCTTCATCAGATACACTGGTCGCCCATATTTTATCTCGAAGAACATCTGAAGTCATCATAGAATTCAACCGTTCGAAATTACTTGGCGCTCCAACATCCATTGCACTTGACGGCGTGTGAACGGATGCTTTGAACTCAGGATTATCCCCAGCTATATACCTTGGGAAGAAGTCATTTCGATTATGGGCGGCAATAAATTGATGGACAGGCATTCCACTTAGATGGGCCATGACACCGGCAGTCAGATTACCCAGATTACCACTCGGCACACAGAACACGGGAGATTCAAAATTCCCATTCGAAACAGCCCAAAAGTAATACAACATCTGGGGCAACAAACGGCCGATATTAATCGAGTTTGCAGAAGACAAAGAAAGATGCGCAAGATCTTTGTCCTGGAAAGCACGCTTTACCAGTCGCTGGCAATCATCAAAGGTGCCTTCAATAGCAAGAGTTTGAACGCCTTTTCGTTCGACGACCAGTTGCAGCTCCTGTGTCGGACTCACTTTGCCTTTGGGGTACAACAATATAACCTGCACCCTCTCCTGCCCCGAAAAACCATCAGCAACAGCACTCCCTGTGTCCCCAGAAGTCGCCACCAGTATAGTAAGACGTTCGTTCGAATGGCTCTTATAATGCTCGATCATACGGGCCATCGTTCGAGCCCCAAAATCCTTAAACGAAAGGGTAGGTCCATGAAACAGTTCCAGGACATAAATCCCCTTCCACTCCTCTCCTTTTAGAGGAACTAGAGACAGTGGGAAATTTAACGCATCATCCACAATGGCGGATAATTCTGACGAAGAAATATCATCCCCAATCCAATTGCGGAGTATGGAAGAAGCCAATGCAGGAAAATACTTTGCCTCTCGCCAACCTGTGTTATTTACCTCGACAATATGAGTTGGAGAAAAGAGGCCTCCATCTTTAGCCAGCCCTTCAAGAAGTGCCTGCTGAAACGTAAAAGCAGGTGCTTCTCCTCGTGTACTTATATAAGCGGGTACACTGTTGTGTATCTGCATACTAGGACCTATAAAGATAGAATTTTAATGTCGCTACTTATTTCCTCTGCTCCAGACTCATTGAGCGTACTCACATAGCCACTGGCTCTTATTTGATGCTGATTACTGGCCTCAATCATTGAATCTAAAATCTTTTTGGCTTGCAATCGATCATCAGTAATAGCAAACATCGCCGGCCCGGAGCCCGTTAAGGCACATCCATAAGCTCCAGCATTAAGGGCCGCATTTTTAACTGAATTGTAACATGGTACCAAGTCCGCCCTTACAGGTTCTGCCAATTGATCTTTCATCATCCATCTGCCTACCTCAACCAGGTCTCCCGACCGAAATGCATCGACCATAAAACCCAGGGCAGATGCTTGATAGACGGCTGTTTTCAAAGGCACAGACGCAGGCAGCATGGCCCTTGCTTTTTTAGTTAGTACTTGAATTTCGGGGAGAATTAGTGCTATCCATAAGCTTGTTTTTACTTGAATCCGTCGGTATTCAGTGGGATACTGAGATGACACCAGGAGCAAACCACCTAAAAATGCAGGTAGAATATTGTCACCATGCTTAGCACCTGACGCAACAGCTTCTCCTTCCAATACTGCATCTAGCATCTCACCTTTTTTCAATGGACTCCCATAAAGGACATTCACCGCCCAGGCCGCAGCTGCAGCACACGCAGCGGAGCTTCCTATTCCTGATCCAGCCACAAATCCTTTCTTAATGAGCAATTCTACACCTGTTGACACCCCAAGGAGCTTAAGCACTTCAAGGGCAGCAACACCCGCGGTATTTTGTGTTGGATTTGTTGGTATGCCGGTCTTTATCCCGCGATCATCTAAGTGAATCCGAACACCCTTTACTTCAGAGAAACGAGCCTCCACAATATCTCCAACGCCAGCAAGACACAAACCTATCGTATCAAAGCCAGGCCCCAGGTTAGACAGCGATGCCGGACCAAATACGTTTACTTTCTCTATCATCGTTTACGAACCATCAATCATAAAGAAAAGAGGATGTGAAACACATCCTCTCCCATGTTATCATTTGCGATCTAAAGGGTATTGCATGGATTTGTTTCTCTAGAATTGACCGGAAACGTTTCCAAGATTACTCTATGCAATTACTCCATTTTCATTTATAAAGCCCGTTTGAATCGCAGCCGGTTTTCCTTGCTTATATAAGCTTAAATCTGATCGGAATTGCCATTTTTACTTTTACAGCTTTTCCTCTCTGTTTTCCCGGAGTGAAACGTATTTGCCCTATTGCTTCTTTGGCAGCTTCATCAAGAATAGGATGGACTGATTTTAAAATTTGCAAATCTTGTGGCACCCCTTCTTTACTTATTACAATTCCAACTACCACTGTACCCTCGAGCCTCGCTTCCCGAGCCATTGCAGGGTATTTCACTTTTTCATATAGTGCTGATTGCCCTCCAATCATTTGTGGCATCTCCTCTACAACCATAAATATCTCCGCGTCGTCCACTTCAGGCTTAACCGACATATCGGGCAAAGAAGGAGGTTCTAGTTCCTCAATCATCTCATCTAGATCCAATGCCGCATCCAACTCAAACTCCTCTTCTTCAAGGATTTCATCGTTAGGCACCTCGATAGGTACTATTGGCCGAGGAGGTGGCGGGGCCTTAAACTTCTGCTCAGTCTGAACGATCTCTTCAAGATGGACAACCTCTTGCTGCACAACCTCATTTTCAAAGGTGGACTCAATTTGCAAGGGTACCCTGAAGAGCGTCACCATCAGAAGCAAAGAAAGCATAAACCCAACCTGTAAGGTGAGCTTATATTGAGCGCGTAATGATTTACCCCCCAATTTATAAGGTGAACGAGAAACTCGGTCTGCAGGATGAGTTAAGAGCGTATTTGTATTCATTTTTCTGCCCCTTGCAATAGTTGTTTATTAACAATGTCGCAAAGAGCCAGGCCGACTACTAAAAGAATACCCGCTGTCACTCGTGAGTAATAATTGACTAAATCAGAGGGGGAATACCTTACATAGGCGCCCTCCGTGGCATGTCCCCAGAACCCTTTTTCGGAAGTGAACTGGCACCCATTAAATAACTGTCTACAGAACGAGCTGCTTCACGCCCCTCCGAAATAGCCCAGACTACCAGCGACTGGCCCCGCCGCCCATCGCCTGCGGCGAAGGTACCAGGTACATTGGTCGCATAGGAATCGTCGGTAGAAATAGCTCCTCTCTCATTCAGTGCAACACCCAGGACGTCCACCACTCCATTCTTTTCAGGTCCTGCATACCCGATAGCCAAAAGCACGAGTTGAGCCGGCCATGTTTTTTCGGATCCATGAACTTCCTCGATCTTCATCCGCCCATTTGCGTCAGTAGACACACTCACATCCACGGTTACAAGAGATTGCAGGCCCTTCTCGTTCCCCTCGAACCTCTTTGTCATGATAGACCAATGCCGATCTACACCTTCTTCGTGGGAAGTACTGGAGCGCAAAATCATAGGATAGTACGGCCAGGGCTGTTTTTCAGGGCGCTCATTGGGAGGAACAGGCATCAACTCGAACTGAGTCACAGAAGCTGCTTCTTGCCTGTTTGATGTACCCACACAGTCACTTCCGGTATCACCGCCTCCAATTACAATCACATCTTTCCCACTTGCGGTAATTTGCGCATTATGCACTGACTCGGAGGAGACCCTCTTGTTTTGCTGACTGAGAAAATCCCAGGCAAAATGAATGCCTTCTAGTTCTCGACCAGGAATAGGTAGATCTCTCGGCTTCGTTGCGCCTATGCAAAGTACAGTGGCATCAAAGTCCTGAAGCTCTTCATAGCTTACATCTATTCCAACATGAACCCCCGTCTTGAAAACAATCCCTTCCGCTTTCATCAAATCCACGCGCCGTTCTACAACATGCTTCTCCAGCTTAAAATCGGGGATCCCATACCGAAGCAGGCCCCCGGGGCTTTCATCTCGCTCGAAAACGGTCACCGTATGTCCTGCTTTATTTAGTTGATCGGCACAAGCAAGACCAGCCGGTCCTGAACCAATCACTGCAACCCGCTTCCCAGTGCGCACTTCGGGCACTTCGGGCACAACCCAGCCCTCCCTGAACGCATACTCGATGATTTCCTTCTCAATCTGCTCAATAGTTACTGGATCTTCAACCAGCCCCAGAACACATGCTGATTCGCAGGGGGCCGGGCAAATTCGCCCTGTAAATTCGGGAAAATTGTTTGTGCTCCTCAGTTGTATGTATGCTTCCTTCCAGTTCTTCTTGTAAACGAGGTTATTCCAATCGGGAATTCTATTTCCGAGCGGGCACCCAGAATGGCAAAACGGAATGCCACAATCCATACATCGAGACGCTTGCGTATACACCTTCTCTATCGGAAACTCCGTGTATATTTCTAAGCTATCTCCAAGCCGTTCCTCCACACTACGTTTTTTCGGCAACTCCCTTGGGTTTTCGAGAAACGCTCGATATTTATCCTTAGACATAATCGTCATCATAATCGTATTAGAATGTCAACAAAAAGGCAGTTGTAAAAATCACGCAGCTAAATGGGCTGGTGGCGGTTCAATGTATGCTTCTTCCTGCTCCTGATTATGAAGAGCTAGAGCTCGTTTGTACTCGGTAGGTATCACCTTTACGAAGCGATCTTTTGCGGCTTTCCAGTCGCACAGAATTTCCTTCGCTCTAGGGCTTTGCGTGTACTTGTAATGCTCTTCGATCAGTTGGACAATCTCAAGGCTCTCACTCTCTTCTTCAAGGCGCTCAATTTCAACCATTTCTAGATTGCACCTTTTCTCTGCAAAACTACCCTCTTCATCATAGACATAGGCGATCCCCCCACTCATTCCAGCTGCAAAGTTTCTTCCTGTTGATCCAAGAATTACCACCTTGCCGCCTGTCATGTATTCACACCCGTGATCACCCACTCCTTCGACAACCGCATGTACACCACTATTTCTAACAGCAAACCGTTCGCCAGCACACCCATTCACGTACACGCGTCCGCTCGTTGCTCCATACAAAGCCACATTTCCAGCGATAATATTTTGAGCAGGATCGAACGTGCTACCAGAAGGAGGGCGGACAATGATCTTTGCTCCGGAGAGACCTTTCCCTAGATAATCATTTACCTCCCCGTCCAGGTTAATCGTCATTCCTTTCGCCCCAAAAGCGCCAAGGCTCTGGCCGGCTGATCCGGTTGCATTAATCGTTATCGTGTCATCAGGCAGGCCTTCCAATCCGCACTGCCTTGCAATCTCACCACTCAACATAGTCCCAAAAGCTCTGTCTGAGTTTTGGATTTTCGTTGATATTACAACGGGGTTATATCCTTGAAGAGCAGGCTGTGCCTGTTCGATCAGCGTTCGGTCTTTGATATTATCGATATCATGGATCTGCTCTGTTGCATCGAACTTTTGCAATGAGGCTGGAAGCTCGTTGTTATAGAGCAACGCTTGAAGATCCAAATGCTGTGCTTTCCATCTACCTTTCGGCTTCTCAAAAGACAGCAAGTCAACCCGGCCTTTCATCTCATCGATGGAGCGGATTCCGAGCTGAGCCATAATCTCCCTCAATTCTTCCGCTACAAAGTGGAAGTAATTAACCACATGCTCCGGTGAACCTGCGAACTTTTCTCTCAGAGCAGGATCTTGTGTTGCAATACCGACGGGGCACGTATTCAGATGACATTTCCTCATCATAATACATCCCATAGCAACCAGTGGCGCTGTGGCAAACCCAAACTCTTCAGCTCCGAGCAAGCATGCGATGGCAACGTCAAGACCAGTCTTAAGCTGGCCGTCGCATTCAATCCGAACTCTATTGCGCAGGCCGTTCAGTACAAGCGTCTGATGGGTTTCTGCAAGACCCAACTCCCATGGCAGACCAGCATGCATAACGGAGGTTTGTGGAGATGCTCCAGTCCCTCCATCACTTCCACTAATCAGGATGACATCGGCTTTGCCTTTTGCAACACCTGCTGCAATCGTCCCAACCCCCATTTCAGATACCAGCTTCACCGATACGCGCGCGCCCGGATTGGTATTTTTCAAATCAAAGATTAGCTGCGCTAAATCTTCAATTGAATAAATATCATGGTGCGGCGGAGGGGAAATCAAGCCTACATATGGCGTAGAGTGCCGAACTTTTGCGATCCAAGGGTACACTTTCTTCGCCGGTAGTTGCCCACCTTCTCCCGGCTTTGCACCTTGAGCCATCTTGATTTGAATCTCGTCAGCACTGGCGAGGTACGAAATCGTGACTCCAAATCTACCCGAAGCAACTTGCTTAATGCGACTACGCCGTTCACTCTCCTTCGCATATCGATCAGGATCTTCGCCACCTTCTCCCGTATTGCTTTTCCCTCCGAGCATGTTCATCGCCACTGCCAGGGACTCATGGGCCTCACGGCTAATGGACCCATACGACATGGCTCCTGTTTTAAATCGCTTTACAATTTCCGTCCAAGGCTCTACCTCATCAAGGGGAATGGGCTTTGTTTCTGAAGCCAGTGAAAGCAATCCTCGCAGCGTTCCTTTACGTTTGCTGTCGTTGTTTGATAGCTGAGAGAACTCCGTATAGCTTTTAGCAGAATTGTACCGCGCCGCATTCTGGAGAGTCGCTACGGTTTGTGGATTGTAATGGTGATGCTCCCCGTCACGGCGCCAACGGTATCGTCCACCTGCATCCAATTCATCTAGAGTGCCCGCATGCTGTTCTCTATATGCATTATAAAACCGCGCTGCAGTTTCTTCGGCAATAATTTGTAGATCGATCCCACCAATCCTCGTTGCCGTTGATGTAAAATAGGGGTCAATTACTTCCTGTGAAATGCCAACCGCCTCAAAAATCTGAGCACCTTGATAGCTCTGAATCGTAGAGATTCCCATCTTGGACATTATTTTCAGAAGCCCCTTGCCGATCGACTTGATATACTTTTCAATAGCCTGGGATGCACTTACTTCTTCGTCCGAATAGTCAGAAAGCCAGGTTTTAATAGCCTGAATGGCTAAATAAGGACAAATAGCATCTGCTCCATACCCAATCAAGGTACCCATGTGATGAACCTCACGGGGTTCTCCGCTCTCAACAATCAAGCTGCATCGGGTACGAAGTCCAGACTTGATGAGCCGATGATGAACTGCAGCGGTGGCAAGTAGAGCTGGAATCGGAGTATTGTCCACCCCATGCGCACGATCAGAGAGAACGAGCAACGAATACCCTTTGTTAACCGCCTCCTCAGCCGAATCACAAAGTACCTGCAAAGCCTCTTTTAGCCCATACCCCTTCTTTTTTATTGCAAAGAATATGGGAAGGGACTTGTGGCGCAAATAGGGATCTTGAACAGATTTAATTTTTCCTAAGTCAGACGAAGTGAGGATAGGCTGCTTAAGCCGAATGCGGCGAGCATGCTCAGGCTTCTCCTCAAACAAATTCCCTTCTGACCCAAGGCTCGTAAACAGGGAGGTAACTACTACTTCACGGATTGCGTCAAGCGGCGGATTTGTTACCTGGGCAAATAGCTGCTTGAAGTAATCATAAAGCAACCGTGGACGCTCGGACAAGACGGCCAGAGGTGTATCATCTCCCATCGATCCCAACGCCTCTTTCCCTCCAAGAAACATGGGCGGCAACAACATTTCTTGATCTTCTTTCGTGTACCCAAAGAGCTTCAGTGAATTTTGCAATGTATTGCACGTTGGCTGCGCTCCATGATGTCCATTTAGATGTCCATTCTTCGCTGCTACTCCAGGAAGACTCTCTAAATGAATCATGTTGGCATCCACCCACTCTTTGTAAGGCTGGCTCTGGGCCATCTCCATTTTAATCTCTTCATCCGAAATGATTCGCTTCTGCTTCAAGTCAACCAGAAACATCTTTCCAGGCTGAACACGGCCTTTCAAGACCACATTTTCAGGCTCTACATCAATTACTCCTGCTTCAGAAGAGAGGACTACAAATCCATCCTTGGTAACTATGTACCTGGAAGGGCGTAACCCATTCCGGTCAAGCACAGCACCTATGTAACGTCCATCAGTAAACGGGACCGTCGCAGGTCCATCCCAGGGCTCCATGACACAACTATGGAAATCATAAAAAGCGCGCTTGGTCTCGTTCATTTCTTCATTATGCTCCCAGGCCTCAGGAATCATCATCATCATGGCCCGGGGCAATGATCGGCCTGTGTGCCAGATCACCTCTAATGCATTGTCGAGGGCTTGTGAATCACTCCCGCCCTCGGTAAATAAAGGAAAGATTTTTTCGAGATTGGCTCCGAATTCTTCCGAAGCGAACATGCCCTGCCGCGCACGCATCCAGTTCACATTCCCACGTAACGTATTGATCTCCCCATTATGGCATATCGATCTAAAGGGCTGAGCCAGGGACCACTGAGGAAACGTATTTGTGCTAAAACGGGAATGCACCATAGCAATGGCACTTTCAAACAAAGGGTCGTGCAAATCAGGAAAATACTTACCCAATTGATCAGGCGTAAGCATTCCTTTATAGACAATAGTTCGATTTGAAAGGCTAGTAATATATACGTCGTTGTCGTCCTTACTATCTTCTGGCAGAAACGCGTTTTCAATAGCTTTTCGAAGCACGAATAGTTTTCTTTCCAGGGATCTCAGTGTCGTATTCTCCTCACCCTTCACAAAAAACTGCCAGGTCGCAGGTTCGGTTGAGCGCGCATCTTCTCCGATGCATTCACTCACAACAGGTACTTCCCTCCACCCGATGAGTATTAGCCCTTCTTGTTCAATAACTGCTTCAATGGTTTTTATCTCACCGTCTCGCACCGAAGGATTCTTAGAAAGAAAAATATTTCCTACTCCATACTCCCACGACGTGGGCAAGGATATGCCTTTACGGCTCCAGTATTCAGAAAAAAACGAGTGGGGTATATGGGATAAAATGCCGGCTCCATCACCGGTCTCTGCATCACTACCTCGGGCTCCTCTATGATCCAATCGCTCAAGTATCGTCAGCCCTTGTTCTATTACATAATGACTGTGATTGGCATGAATAGAACAAATAAATCCAACACCGCATGCATCATGTTCGTAATCGGACCGATACAGGCCACGTGTTTTAGGTTGTTCAAAAGAAGTCATGTCGCTAGGAAAAAAACGTTTTTTAAAAAACGACGAGACCTACTGTATCCCCATGCACAGACTATCTCATCTTTTCAAAGCGGAGGCCTTCTCCGCGTCTGCTACTTTGTCTAAGCTAGCAGGCTTTTTTCCTCTGATTGTTGCGACTAAGCCAACAACGGCTTAAGGCTTCGTGGTGTGGTTTTGGTGGAGTACTGTTTAGGTTATTCTCTTTTCTCTGTTACCGATTCTACCAGGGATTTTTCGTGCTCCTCTAAGGCATAGAGATGGTACCTGAGACCATCCGATAGCGCTTGCCAGCTGGCATCCATGATGTTATTCGAGACGCCTACTGTATGCCATCGCTTTGCTTTATCCATATGCTCCATTAATACGCGAACTTGCGCAGCAGTACCGTCTTCCGGTGTCAAGACGCGCACCTTGTAGTCAGAAAGCCGAACATCCTCAAGCTGAGGATAGAACGAACCCAATGCCTGGCGGAGCGCATTGGACATTGCATCAACAGGACCGGTGCCTTCGGCGGCCACCAATGTTCGTTTTCCCCCAACATCCAAAGCCAGGGTAGCTTCAGAACACGTTCCGCCGTTTCCATCCTCACTACGCACGCGCAATCGTTCTAATTCGAAATACGTATGATCTTCGCCTTGTAGCGTGCGAATCAGTAATTCGAACGATGCCTCGGCACCTTCAAACTCATATCCCAGATGCTCCAGTTCCTTTATACGCTTAACAGCTTTTTTGGCCTGATCCTTCTCAGTTAGCGTAATCCCAAGCTCTTCTGCCTTATACCGGATATTACTCTGACCGGACAAATCCGAAACGAGCACTCTGCGCTTGTTGCCAATCAACTCTGGTGTAATATGCTCATACGCACGTGGCTCTTTCATTACTGCAGAAACGTGCACGCCCCCTTTATGGGCAAAGGCACTCCGCCCCACGTAAGGAGCACGATCAACGGGTTGGAGATTAGCAAGTTCGTTTACAAACCGATATAAATCAGCCATTTGTGCAAGCTGCTCATCATTCAAACAACGATATCCCATCTTTAATTGCAAGTCAGCAACCACAACGCACAAGTCAGCGTTGCCGCATCGTTCGCCTATGCCACTGATGGTACCCTGCACGTGCCTGGCCCCCGCTTCTATGGCTGTGAGTGAGTTTGCGACTGCACATCCGGCATCGTTATGTGTGTGAATACCCAGGGGTGCTCCGATTCTATCCGCTACTTTTCCAACGATGCGATAGATTTCGAGAGGAAGCGTCCCGCCATTCGTATCACACAGCACCAGGGTATCTGCCCCAGCTTCCAAAGCAGCCTGCAGCGTTAGGATCGCATATTCGGCATCATCCTTATAGCCGTCAAAAAAATGCTCGGCGTCATATACCACGTGTTTTCCATGTGCCTTCAAATACTCAACCGACGAATGAATCAACTTAAGATTCTCCTCAACGGTTACTCCCAGCGCCACCTCTGCATGCAGCCGCCAAGATTTGCCAAAGATGGATACAACCGGAGTCTCAGCGTTTAACAAGCACTGTAAATTATGATCGTCTTCAGGAGCAT
The DNA here is from genome assembly GCA_019634345.1 of Rhodothermaceae bacterium. GTDB lineage: Bacteria > Bacteroidota > Rhodothermia > Rhodothermales > JAHQVL01 > JAHQVL01. The sequence goes on along the minus strand of JAHQVL010000289.1, from coordinate 16,163 downwards.
TTTGCGCTCGCCGGGTCGATCCAAATGCACAAATTTTCGAATGATACCATTCTTCATCTAGAGCACGCTCAAAAAACTCCTGGTCTTTAGGATTTGAGCCTGGCCACCCCCCTTCTATAATATCAATACCTATCTGGTCTAAACGCTTTGCAATTCGAATTTTATCCTTTGCGGACAGGGTAACGTGTTCGCCCTGCGTTCCGTCGCGTAGGGTCGTATCAAAGACTTCAATGTGATCTGCCATTATTCTGTGCGTTTAGATTAACCGTGTAGGCTATTTGCTTTCGATGAGACCTGCTTGCCGCGCGTATTCAAATACATTTCCTGCCTTTAATATCTCGGCAACCTCACCAAGGGGGTCGAGGAGAAATTCTTCTCCTGTGTCATGGTTCGTCAATTTACCAAGGGTAGTATCGAGTGTTAAGCGGTGGCCTGTTTTGATTCGGTCATTGATTTTCTGCCTTGTCTCAAAAGGCACGACAAATCCACCATCAACAGAATTGCGGTAGAAAATCCGGGCAAAACTCTCTGCAATCACAGCTTCACATCCAGCTTCTTTCATCGCAAAAGGGGCATGTTCGCGAGATGAGCCACATCCGAAGTTGCTGCCTCCGATGATAATCGTGTAATCAGACGCATACGCATCTGCTTTGGTAAATGGGGTATTTCCTTCAGGTAGTCCCTGCTGATTAGCCGGCACGCCGCTCATTGCATACTTGCCATACAGTTTTCTCTCCTCTGGATCCGTCAAGCTATAGACGAGGTGCTCTGCAGGGATAATTTGATCCGTATCGATAGAATCACCCAATACGTACGCCAGTCCTTCTATTATTGGTTTCATAAGACCTATTATCTCGATGTATCTTTGGAATTAAACGAGCACTTCGCGAGGATCAGTAATGACACCCGATAAAGCCGATGCAGCGACGGTCAGCGGCGAAGCGAGGTAAACAGCTGACTGCTTAGATCCCATGCGACCAGGGAAATTGCGGTTTGTGGTCGATATGACGACTTCGGTACCATGTGTCCGGCCAAAGGTATCTTTAGGGCCACCCAGGCACGCTGCACAACTCGACTCGCCGATCTGACATCCAGCATTGATAAAGATGTCATGCAAAGACTCACCGTCGATGGTTGTGGTGTGCAATTTAGCTGCAACTTCCGTCGTAGCGGGGACAATGAATGTAGCGATGACTGTTTCCTGCCCTTTTAATATCTTTGCAGCCGCCTCAAAATCCTCAAGCTTTCCGCCGGTACAACTGCCGATATACGCTCTGTCTAGCCTGGTCCCTTCAACTTCACGCACTGTTGCTCTGTTGTCCGGACTATGAGGCTTTGCGACAACCGGCTCAAGCTTTGAGACATCGTATGTATACTCGGAGTGATACCGGGCATCCATGTCGCTATACACAGGATTGTAGTCCGTTTTTCCTCGTTCTGACAGATAATCAAACGTCACTTGGTCCGCTGGTATAATCCCGCTTTTCCCACCGGCCTCAATCGCCATATTAGTCAGTGTCATACGTTCCTGCATCGACAAGTCGAATACCGCCTCACCGTCGAACTCCAACGTGCGATACGTCGCTCCATCACATCCAATATCCCCGATGACTGTAAGGATTAGATCCTTTGCCATTAGATAAGGAGGAAGGCTTCCTTCAAAGACAAACCGCATGGACTCCGGCACTTTAACCCATATTTTCCCAGTACCCATGATCAATGCAGCATCAGTATTACCAACTCCCGTTGAGAATAGACCGAAGGCGCCTGAAGTGCATGTATGGCTATCAGTACCAATGAGTACGGTGCCAGGAATGTTAAACCCTTCTTCTGCCAAACCAATGTGGCAAACTCCTTTGTAACGGTCCGTCCCTACGTCGAAGTAGTGAGGCAGATTATGCTGTGCAGCAAAAGCCCGCAAGATATCTATATTGCGATTTGCATGACGATCGGAGGTAAAAATGTAGTGATCCGGCATGATAACAAGCTTATTCGGATCCCATACTTTGGCGTCTTCTCCAAACTCTCGTTTAAAAATACCGATCGTTGGAGGTCCGCACACATCATGGGTCATCAAGACATCTACATCAATCCAAATATTCTCTCCAGGACTAACTCGATCGCGCCCAGAGTTTCGCGCCATGATCTTTTCTGTAATCGTCATACTATTATTCTCCTAATAATCCACTAAATCGCATGTTTAACGGGTAATGTCACGCGGGATTTCGCTCAAAAGACTTTCTAATGCCATCGGTAACAAAGTGCATATTATCGGCTTCGTTCGAATGCGCTGCCAGTCGATTCAATGACATGAGATACGCCTCTGCCGATGCTTTCAACACGTCTGTATGTTGGGCCTCTCCATAGAAGTGCCGATCACCGGAAGCCGTCAATACCCTGACGATCCCTACGGCATCTGCCCCTTCCGTTTCAGATCGGATGGAGTAGCTCACCAGTTCATGAGCCGTTCCAACGGCATGGTTGATAGCTCGGTATAGAGCATCTACAGGCCCATCTCCTGTCGCGCGCTCAGTGTGCACTTTGTTCAATCTACGATGGGAAATGCTTACCTCAGCCAGTGGCTCCTGCCCGGAAGTAACCGAGATATCCATGCGCTCAAGCACATATTCAGGTTTCGCATCCTTGCTATCGATGTAATTGACCAGGTTATAAAGATCTTCCTCGAAAATTTCCTTCTTTTGGTCTGCCAACGCCAAGAAACGCGTGTATAAGTCATCTCGATCGGGCTCTGGAATCTGGATTCTCATTTTCTCAAGCCGGCTAAAGAATCCGTGCCGACCGGAGTGCCTACCGAGCCGTATTTGCTCTGCATCTTGTCCTACATCTTCGGCCCGCATGATCTCGTAGGTATCTCTACGTTTCAAGACGCCGTGCTGATGAATCCCAGCTTCATGGCTGAATGCGTTTTTACCTACAATGGCCTTGTTTGGCGGTACGGGGAATCCCGATGCAACCTGCACCATTTTGCTCGACTCCATCAACGCTTTCGACTCAATACCAGTGTGCAAGTTGAATTTCTGGGATCGGACGTGGATGGCCATCACGATCTCTTCGAGCGAAGCATTTCCAGCACGCTCGCCGATACCGTTTATAGTGCATTCAATCTGACGTGCTCCTGCCAGTACACCTGCCAAAGAATTCGCTACGGCGAGCCCAAGGTCGTCGTGACAATGGGTGGAAAAAATAGCTTTATCACTATTTGGTACGCCATTGATTACCCGGGTAAAGATGTCCGCATATTCGTGGGGTATACAGTACCCTGTTGTGTCGGGCAGGTTAATTGTTGTAGCTCCTGCCTCAATTGCAGCATGAACCATTTCGCACAGATAGTTAAGCTCTGTACGGCCCGCGTCCTCAGCACTAAACTCAACATTATCCGTGTACGTTCGCGCCTGCTTGATGGCGTCGACAGCCATTCTGATTACCGTTTCACGGCGCTCTGTGAGATTCTTACCAAATCGCGGGTGGCTGAATTTTGCATCAAGGTGGATATCACTGGTCGCAATGAACGTGTGAATCCTTGTATTGTCGCTCGGGCTTAGCGATTCTCCTGCCGCTTTCACATCCATCTCGGTTGCTCTCGCCAGTGCGCAGATTACAGGGCCTTGAATCTCGGAGGCAATGGCTCTTACAGATTCTGCATCTTGTGGGGAAGAGATCGGGAATCCGGCTTCGATGATATCAACGTTTAGCTTCGCAAGCTGCTTACCAATTTTCAGCTTTTCAGCTAAAGTCATTGAGGCCCCAGGAGCCTGTTCGCCATCTCTTAGTGTGGTGTCAAAAATAAATACTTGATCGCTCATGGTATTTATGGACTATTCGATATAAAAAACGACAAATTCTTAGACGTCAACATTATCCTTCTATGCTGCTAGTGAACCAATCTCCTCGACAGCATATTGTGTTACCCGTTTTCCAATTTCCTCTGTAGAACACAACGTGCATCCCTCCTTCCACATATCTCCAGTTCGATACCCTTCATCCAGTACACGCTGCACGGCATTGCGTACAACTGTTGCAGCATCGCTCCGCCCTAATGCATCAAGCATCATAGATGCACTCAGGATCATGGCCAAAGGGTTTGCCTTTCCCTGCCCTGCAATATCCGGCGCACTTCCATGAACCGGTTCAAATAAACCGGTTCGCCCACCCAGGCTAGCAGAAGGCAACATACCTAGTGACCCCGGCAACGTTGCAGCAAGATCAGACAGTATGTCACCAAAGAGGTTACTGGTTACGATTACGTCAAACTGAGAGGGAGCCAAAACGAGTTGCATCGCCGCATTATCTACATACAGGACATCCAACTCAACATCACTGTACTCCTCTTTATGCATTTTGCGTACAACATCCCGCCATAACTGTGAAGCAACAAGCACATTCGCCTTGTCAACAAGCGTGAGCTTATTCTTCCTCTTTCGAGCCCACTGCATTGCTATACGAGTAATCCGGCGTATTTCTTCAGTCGAATACACCATCGTATTATAGGCAACCTCACCTTCTTCCGTTGCTTCACGATTTTTTGGCTCACCAAAATAGATTCCACCTGTCAGCTCTCTAACGATCAGCAAATCCGTACCTGCTACAATGTCACTTCGCAGAGGAGACGAAGACGCTAGAGATTCAGGAACAGAAACAGGGCGCAGATTGGCATACGTACCCAGCAGTTTTCGCAATGCGAGAAGCCCGCTCTCAGGACGCATATCGCCTACGTGGTGGTCCCATTTAGGTCCGCCAACAGCACCCAACAAAACTGCATCTGCAGCAAGGCACGTGTTCTGCGTTTCCAACGGAAATGGATTGTCATGCGCATCCAGCGCAGCCCCTCCAATAAGTGCTTCTGTTATCGTGAACGTATACCCAACTACCTCGCCTACAGCATGAACAACACGCAATGCTTCACGCATTACTTCAGGACCAATGCCATCTCCCGGCAATGTAGTCAAGGCATATGTTTTATGCGAAGTATCCATTTATGACTCGATGGAAACGGGTGAATTTGCAGTATCAGCCTCTTTGCTTGGACGAAGCCAACTCATCATGCCTCGTAGTTTCTTTCCAATTTTTTCGATGGGATGCTCCCTCGAAGAACGCTTCAATTCGTCAAAATTAGGCCAGTTTGCATCGCATTCAGCGATCCACTCGCGGGCAAATTGTCCGGACTGAATCTCGCTGAGAATTTGCTTCATCTCTTTACGTACAGCATCCGTGATCAATCGAGGCCCTCTCGTATAATTCCCATACTCGGCCGTATCACTGATCGAGTAGTTCATGTATGCAAGGCCGCCTTCGTAATAGAGATCGACAATGAGCTTTAACTCATGCAGTACTTCAAAATAGGCAAGCTCAGGGGGATAACCAGCTTCGGTCAGCGTTTCAAATCCGGCGCGAATCAAGGCTTCAGATCCTCCGCATAACACCGCTTGTTCACCGAACAAATCGGTCTCCGTTTCATCCTTAAACGTAGTTTCAATCACACCCGCATTAGCACCACCAATGGCTTTAGCATAGCTCAGAGCCAACCCTAAAGCGCCTCCGGAATGATCTTGTGATACAGCAACCAGGCAAGGCACCCCTGCGCCTTCTTCATACACACGCCGGACCAGGTGCCCCGGTGACTTTGGTGCCACCATAAATACGTCCACATTCGCAGGCGGCTTAATCTCGTCGTAATGCACGCTAAACCCGTGACCCACGCCTAACGCTTTACCCTCAGTAAGATGAGGTGCTATTTCAGCATTGTAGGTACGCTTGTGATGCTGGTCCGGAATGAGAACCATGATCACATCGGCCCACTTTACAGCCTCAGCAATCCCCTTTACGTCCAATCCTTTTTCACACGCCTTATCAGCAGAGGGCGATCCGTCTCTTAGTCCTACAGAAACTTCAATTCCGCTATCACGCAGGTTTAATGCGTGTGCATGTCCCTGGCTTCCATACCCGATTATTGCCACTTTCTTGTCTTGAATCAGCCCAAGATCGGCATCGTAATGTACCTTTACTCCCATCCTTTTACGTATTTCTGCTGTTGTTCTTCAACAGCCTTTCTTGAATGCCTCAGATCTACAGAACCTGAGATGTATTTGCTACAAATTCGCGTTTTAGCTTCCGCTTTCAGCTACCATGCACCAGTGCCCGGCGCATAGCAACCCGACCACTGCGATGTAATTCATCGATACCAAAAGGCTCCATCATCCCAACAAAAGCGTTTATTTTTTTCGTCGGCCCCGTTACTTCAATGGTCATGGTTTCAGGGGTAATGTCAACCACACGGCCCTTGAAAATATCTAGGATATCCATGACCTCAGAGCGATTTTTGGACGTATAGCGTACCTTCAGCAGGCACAACTCCCGTTCGACGAACTCTAGGTCAGTCACATCGTCTACTTCTACAGTATCCACCAGATTTTCTAGTTGCAGAAGTACTTGCTCTACTTTCCGGGTAGTCCCAGCAGTAACCAGCGTCATTCTCGATAATGAGGTATCATCGGTTTTCCCGACGGCGACACTTTCTAGATTAAAGCCACGTTGGCAAAACAAATTGGCAACCCTATTCAGTGCACCGATCGAATTATCAAGGGTGACATTGATAATATGCCGGCGAATCTGAGGAGTCTCCCCTTCATTAAGCGGTTCACCTGCTGCGCGTTTACGAAATATCTGTTGCGGTGTAAGTGTTGATTCCATCGTCGTATCTCTCAATATCGGGATGTATTAAACATCGTGGTCGTGTGAGAATCGTTCAGTGATCATGTCCCCAGTAGCAGCGCCTGCTGGGACCATCGGAAATACCATTTCTTCTTTTTCAACCTGGCACTCGATCAGGACTGGTCCGTCGTTAATTGACCACGCCTTTTCAATTGCCTCATCCAATTCCTTAGGTGTAGAAGCGCGTAATCCAACAACGTGATTTGCTTCTGCCAGCTTCACGAAGTCCGGATTCGTATCTGTCAAATCAGTATGGCTGTATCGATTCTCATGGAAGAGCTCTTGCCACTGGCGCACCATCCCCAAAAATCGGTTATTGATCACAATGATCTTGATGGGTAGACGATGGGCTGCTGCTACACTCATTTCCTGAGCGTTCATCACAAACCCTCCATCACCACTAATAGATATCACCGGCACATCGTCTCGTCCCTCAAGGCGTAATCCAAAGGCAGCACCGATTGCTGCTGGAAGGCAAAAACCCATTGTGCCGAGTCCCCCGGATGTAATGTGAGAGCGGGGATGAACGTACTTAAAGTACTGTGCCGTCCACATCTGGTGCTGGCCTACATCAGAAACAACCACTGCATTGCCATCCGTCTTTTCGCGTAACTTTTCAATTACGCCCTGAGCACGAAGCCTATCATCTTTCTCATAGGCAAGCGGACACTCCTCTCTCCATACATCAATTTGTCCCAGCCACTCTGCGGTATCCTTCTCTTCGACCAAGGGGCCCAACATGTCCAATACATCTTTGACATTCCCAAGAATCGGGCACTCCACAGGGATATTCTTGGAAATACAAGAAGGATCGATGTCAATATGCACAACCCGAGCATGCGGCGCCCAGGCATCGAGCTTGCCGGTCACGCGATCATCAAACCGAGCACCTACAGCTATAATGAGATCGCAGTTTTGAACAGCCTGGTTTGCGTACCACGTACCGTGCATTCCCAACATCCCTAAAGAAAGGGGATCATTTTCAGGGAAAGAACTGAGGCCGTGTAACGTTGTGGTGACTGGTATTTTTGTTTTACGAGCAAACGCAGTAAGCTCTTCGGCAGCATCACTATTCAGCGTCCCCCCACCTACGTACAACAAAGGCTTCTTGGACTCACTAATCATACGAGCCGCCAATGCAATTTGCGTTTCTACAATATTCACCTGTGTGGAGTATCCTCGCAGCGCGACTCCTTCTGGATAGCGGAAGGTGTCCTCAGCGAATAAAATATCCTTTGGCAGATCTACTACAACAGGTCCTGGACGGCCTGTTTTTGCAATATGATAGGCTTCTTTAATCGTCCGTGTGAGATCCTGAACGCGCTTAACCTGGAAGCTATGCTTTGTAATACTCCGCGTTACCCCGATGATGTCGGTCTCTTGAAACGCATCGTTCCCGATCAAATGGGTTGGTACTTGACCAGTAAACACAACGATTGGAACAGAATCCATATAGGCATCAGCTATGCCCGTCACGGTATTAGTTGCTCCTGGTCCACTGGTAACGAGAACTGTCCCTACACGACCTGTCGCTTTTGCATACCCTTCAGCCATGTGCGTTCCTCCTTGCTCGTGCCGCACTAGAATATGCTTGAACCGGGGCTGTATGCGAGCTATCTCATCATAAATCTTGATAACCGCCCCCCCTGGATGACCAAACACATATTTCACGCCCTGTGCATCTAGAGCACGCACAAAAATTTCAGCACCGGTCATGGTTTCCTGGGATACTGTTTCCTGGGATACTATCGAACTCGATGCCGAAGCGGGCAACCCATCACCAGATGGAGTATCGAGGTTTTCAAGTGAATATTCGGACATAGCTGTTGTAGTCTGTGAGTGTCTGGTCAATCCCAGCTACTTGGCGATTGCTATGCGATCTTAAGAAGTGACTTGGGATTGACGATCAGTGTTAAATGTTAATAATTAGACCGCTAATTAGAATCAGCAAGATCAAGGCTGAGAGCCTCACCGGAAGCACTCTACTATTAAGTAGAATACCGATGACATCAATCCCTGGTATATCAAACAACTGCAGTGACACGCTCTCGCTTCCCGCACCACTCATTGTGGTTGCATTCGGTGCTGTCCTTCTATGTACTAGACTGCCGCTATACATAACTACGGGAGGTTTACGCTGTTAAGTTGCTTTGATTGCATTGAATAACGTGAATCACATGTATATGTGCAAACAGCAAAATTTTAGGGGCAAAATAAATAGTTGAATTACACTAAAATGATGGTACCGCTTCCACTTAATCTTATGTTCACAATACACTCCGTACACTTATTTTATTTCAGTATATCCCAATAATAATTAAATATATAAGCCCACTTTCTGGATAAGTATTAATTACTCAATCCACATCTTCACAATTTATTAATATTGAAGGTACGAGCGAGTGCCCTACTTCTTACTGAATTGCCTCTGGCTGATACACCTGAGTCGGTATAAGCTCAACGGTTTCTACCTCCTCTCCATTCATATAACGAGCAATTGACTCGATTACTCGCGATCCGATTTGCCTTGGATGGGTGATAATATCCGCGAAAAGTGCACCGTCACGAACGGCTTTTAACGCTTCTTCTTTTCCGCCAAATCCAATTACCTGAACAGTGCCCTGCTTCCCTGCCTTCTCAATCGCTGCAACAGCACCTAATGCCGTCTCGTCGTTTATGCCAAAGATAACGTCGACGTCAGGATGAGCCTGTAAGATATCCTCGGTGGCCTTGAACGATTTATCCATTGATCCGCTGCCCGGAAGACGCGAAACAACTTCAACACCCTTATTTTGAGCAACGGCTGCATTAATTACATCCATGAATCCTTTCGTGCGCTGAATGACAGACTCGACTTCCGGATGATCAACAATGGCAATTTGCCCTTCTTCACCCAACAGGTCAAGAGCGATCTCTCCAGCCATTCGCCCCCCTTCATAGTTATCAATACCAACGTGAGCAATTACTTCAACGTCGTCTACAAGGACGGCAATGTCGGCAGTGAATACGGGAATACCTGCCCTATTGGCTTCTTGAATCGCAGTGCCGATCGCCCTGGAATCAGCGGGGCAAATGATCATGGCATCCACTTGCCGTACTACGAAATCCGAGATTTGATTTTTTTGAACCGCTACATCAAACTCGCTAGAGTTTATTAGAACCTCAAAATTATTTGCCTCAGCCGTTTTCTTTAGTTCATCCACTAATTCGATAAAAAAGGGATGGGTCATCGTTAACACACTGACTCCAATTGTTGCCACTGGCTCTGTGCTACTTTCAGTAGATGAATCTCCACTATTTCCCTGGCACCCTGAAACAAAGAGCAGGATTACACAAAGAAAAACATGCTGTATTGACTTACACACCGTACGCATTTCAGATTCCACGTAGTTATAGGGTTTACTGCCGGACGCAAACTAGTAACTTTCCCTGATAGGAATCAACTCTCGCCATCTATTTTACTTTATGCCTTCTATTTTTAAGGCCGTTACCATTCAAGAAGCGTTCTTTAATGTCAACTCTCCCGACAAGAATTGCTGTACTCTCTCAACCATTTGCTTACTGCCAATAAAAAGAGGCGTACGTGCATGAAGCGAACCCGGGATTATCTCCATCACGCGTTTTGTGCCATCAATAGCGATTCCTCCGGCCTGCTCAACAATAAATGCAGTAGGATTAACCTCGTACATCAAACGCAATTTGCCATTCTTGTTTTTTGCAGTAGAAGGATACATATAAATACCACCGCGCAGGAGATTGCGATGAAAATCAGATATAAACGACCCGATATACCTGGATGTATATGGGCGGCCCGTAGCCTCATCGGGAGTCTGGATCCACTTGATGTATTCTCGCAATCCTTTTTCAAAGGCTCGATAATACCCTTCATTTATCGAATACAGCGTTCCTTGCTCTGGTGTTTTGATGTCAGGGTGTGAAAGCATAAACTCGCCCACGGATGGGTCCAGGGTAAATCCATTTACTCCATGCCCCGTCGTATACACCAGCATTGTCGAAGACCCATAAATGACATACCCGGACGCAACCTGGTCGACGCCAGGGCGAAGCACATCTTCCATCGTTGGCTTTCCTTCACCGGAGAACTTTTCAAGCCGGTACACACTGAAGATGGTTCCTACAGATACATTTACATCGATGTTGGAAGAGCCATCGAGTGGATCGAACAGTACTATGTATTCTCCATGCCCACTGCTGTTTGGCTCGACAAAAATCAAATCCTCTTGCTCTTCAGAACCAATAACACAACATTCCCCTCCTCTAATCAATGCCCTAACAAGTTCATTGTGCGCCATGATGTCCAGCTTTTGCTGATCTTCTCCCTGGACATTTACTTCCCCAGCATCGCCAATAATATCTACCAATCCTGCTTTATTAATGTCTCGATTGATAATTTTTGCAGCAACACTGATATCCCTGATCAAACGTGAAAACGCACCGGTTGAGTAAGGCAGTACATGTTGTTGCTCTATAATGAATTGTTCAAGGGTTTTAAATTGCCCAACAGAGGATACAATATTCCCATTTTGTGAAATTGCCATAGTATATAAGAACTGTTTTATTCGATCAGAGAGGGATAGTCAACACCCAAACGTGCAATAGATGCCTTCGTTCTTTTTAAAGTCAGATGAGACTCTGCCATATCACGAATCAGTCTCTTCAATGCATCAGGCGTATCCACATCATACCAGGTAGGCAAAACATGCAGGGACGCATCCGTGCTTGCTGCTCGTGCCATCGTTTGAGAAAACACCTGGTCGTGACTGTAGGTCATATCCTTGAATAAGGCGGAGTAAAATTCACTCATTCCCAGCATGTAATATCCCCCATCATCGCTTGGACCAATCACAACACGATGTGGACCTTCCAATAACTCAAAGGCCTGATCAATAAACGAGACAGGAAGTGTCGGGTGATCGGTGCCAATTACAATTGCTCGTTCATATCCAGCTATAAATGTCTCGACAAACGCGGTTGCCATACGCTCACCCAGGCCAGGTCCTTTTTGCTCATGTAAAGAAAGGGCCTCCAAATGAAACCGCCCTGGAATCATTTCTACCGGAGAACTAAAATACAAACGAACATCCACATTCAATGAGCAATACAGGTCCAGGGCATCCAGTAGAAAAGACTCATAAAGCGTGGCAGCCCACTCAGGAGAAAGCAGGGATGTGAGCCGAGTCTTCACCTTCCCAGGTTCGGGGACCTTAGCAAACACGATCAGGGCCGACGTAGACTCATGCATGAAGTGCTCCTCTCATTCGAATCACAATTTCTTGAAGACGATCAATGGTATAGTCTATTTCTTCAGCAGTATTGTCTTTCCCGATAGAAAACCGGACAGCAGCGGATGCCGTCGCATCATCCAAACCCATAGCGAGCAAGACATGACTTGGTTCAATAGCCCCGCTGGTACAGGCAGACCCTGAAGAAACGCATATCCCCTCCATGTCAAAATTCAAAATTAACATCTCTCCATCCATCACTTCCTCCCCTATAGGCGGAAATGCGATATTTACGATATGTGGGGCAGAGGCCTCAGGTGCATCCAATGAATTAATAACGAGGGCTGTCTCTGTAAAAACAGCTCGTATGCCCTGCATTAAACGCTGTTTTAAGTTCCTTATATGATCCACCCGGTCGGATCGTTCAGCAACCGCTAAATCAAGTGCTTTCGCCATACCTACAATCGCAGCTACATTTTCAGTCCCCCCTCTTCGCTTTCGCTCCTGTGAACCACCTTCGATCAAACCGTTTAACTCCGTCCCTCCTCTAACGTACAAAAAACCAGCTCCTTTAGGGCCGTAGATTTTGTGGGAAGACCCGGTCATGATGTCTACAGGGAATCCCTCTAGCTGCCAGTCATATAGTCCAATGGATTGAACAGCGTCGCAATGAAACACCATGTTATTATGGCCCAACACATTGCCAATCGCTTGTATGGGGTTTATCCCTCCCGTTTCATTATTAACGTGCATCAATGACACAAGCCGCGTTTCAGGATCAAGCACATCCTCAACCTGTCCTCTGGTAATTACTCCGCCTTCCTGTGGATCCAACAATTCAACCGACCAGCCGGCCCGTTGCATGGCGTCCGTTTGTTTCAGAATGGCTTCATGTTCGGCTTTTGACGTAACCAGCTTACCTGCCAGACGCTGCCCTTTCAGCGCAAGGTTATTCGACTCCGTTCCCCCACTGGTAAAAATGAGCTCTCCCGGAGCAATCCCGAAGTGCGCAGCCATTCTCTCACGAGCATCTTCTATGGCAAATCGTGCTTTTCGTCCCAGGCGGTGGACGGAGGAGGCATTGCCATAATGCTCCTTCAAAAAAGGCACCATCGCCTCGAAAACCCGCGGATCTATTGGCGTGGTAGCTGCATGATCCAGATATATCGTTTTTTTTATCGAATTCACTTAAAAACGACCAAACTGCGCTGATTAATAGAAAGATATAGAATAGATACTCTTACAAATCGCCAACGTTCAACGCCTTCAGAACATCTCTGATTCCTGTTCACGAAACGAAATAAATATAAAGCGTACAATGCAGCATCGGGTTCATACACCAGTTCAAAGCCAACTCAAATTTATGGATAAACTCGTTATAGAAGGACGCAACCATCTCAAAGGCTCTCTCCCTGTCAGTGGCTCAAAAAACACAGCCCTGGCATTGTTCACAGCAGCATTGTTAGCTGACGGGCCTGTAACCATCGAGAATATTCCAAATGTACGCGATGTACGGACTTTAGCTCAAATCATTTCTTATACAGGCGTGTCTGTAGACTTCGATCAACAATCAGGCGTCGCAGCTATTGATCCTACAACATTAACCGCCCCTGAAGCACCCTACGAATTAGTAAAGAAGATGAGAGCTTCTTTCTATATGCTGGGCGCCTTACTGGGCAAACACGGAGAAGCACGCGTTTCCCTTCCGGGCGGCTGTGCATGGGGGCCACGTCCTGTAGATTTACACATCGATGGCATGAAAGCACTTGGTGCGTCAATTGAGTTGGATAACGGGTATGTGGTTGCAAAGACTCCAGGAGGCCGCCTTACAGGAGGCACCTTCACCTTAAATCCATCTTCTGTTGGAGCGACAATCAATTTGTTGCTTGCTGCTACCCGGGCACGAGGCTCCTCAGTCATTCATAATGCCGCGAGAGAACCTGACGTCATCGTATTCGGGGAAGCTCTTAAGAGCATGGGTGCTAAAATCGATGGACTAGGCACACCCACGATTGAGATAGAGGGAGTAGATTACTTAAACCCAGTGCCTATCAGAAATTGCTCTGACCGTATTGAGCTTGGCACCTTCATGATTGCAGCCGCAATAGCTGGAAAACCAGGAGACACAATCCTACTCAAAAACGCTCAGCACGAGCATCTGGGGCATGCTTTTAAAGAAGCCTTTGAAAAAACAGGTACCCAGGTAGTGTATAATGACAACTCTGTATCGGTCACCGTGCCTGAATCCATTCAGCCTGCAGATATCACAACGGCCATTTACCCAGGCTTCCCTACGGACTTGCAAGCTCAGTGGACCATTCTGATGTCACAGGCAAGCGGGAAATCTACGATAACCGACACGATTTACCTGGACAGGTTCAAACATATCCCCGAATTACAACGGATGGGGCTTGTAGCCAGGGTCGTTCAAAACGCTGCACATGTTGAAGGTGGTCATCCACTTAAAGGTGCTCAAGTCATGAGTAGTGACTTGAGAGCAAGTGTTTCATTAGTCCTGGCTGCCCTGGTCGCATCTGGCGAAACACAGGTGCTTCGGGTGTACCATCTGGACAGAGGGTATGAAAATCTGGAAACCAAGTTGGCAAATGCTGGAATTGCAATTCGCCGTGAGCGATATGATGAATGGGTGACTCCCACTCCTCCGATTCCCGAATCAGAATAGAACCTTATTCGAAAACCTCGATGGACGAGATAGCATAGTTTCCACCCTCTATAACGATCTCGAACGTTATTGAATCGGACACTTCTACGCCATTCAAAACCGTAGAATCCAATACGGGGAAGAACATCTGCATAGCATCCATAAACCCATCTATAGCTTCGTGGTCGATATTTACATGGCCTTTTGAGTCAGTGATTGCTTTAACCACTCCTGTTCCCATGTAACTCTGCACGGACTGTTCACTCACACTTTCGTTACCGCCGCCACAACTGCTTATCACAAAAAAACAAATTCCGCATATAAATAATCGGGACACCAGTATACCTTGGGTTTTATTGAACAACCTAAATGGTGCGCTCTTCTTCTTGTTTGAGTGAAGAGCCCAGCGTTAAAGCATCCAACACACGTTCTTTCAAGGAGTTCATTCTTACTGGTTTCAGAATCTTAACAGAGCGAACAGCTGGCCAATCAGCGGGAGAACCTAGTGGACAAAGAAGAATGGCAGGGATATTTTCCTGTAGCAAAGTAGCCAAAAAGCGCTCAAGAGCATCTTCATCCCCAGGCCCTGCTACCTTTGAATCTATGACAGCCACGTGGACAAAGTCAGCTGAGTTCACATATTCGTTCGCATCTTGTATATGTTCTACCAAGCAGGTATTAAGCCCCCAGCGTGTCAAATAGCTATCAAGGATCTGAGAACCCGTGCTTTTTTCACTTAATACAAGCACTTGCTTACCCTGAAATACCTCACTGGAATGTTCCTTGTTAGCACTCTTATGACTTTCATCCACTGGCACGTTGATTGTGAAGTTAAACGTAGAGCCATTACCTTTTACACCGTCACTCTCAACCCAGATAGTACCTCCCATCAACTCGCACAGCTCTTTGCAGATAGCCAACCCCAATCCAGTGCCTCCGTATTTCCTAGAGTTTGAGGAATCCAGCTGACTGAAAGATTTAAACAATAGGTCTATCTGATCGGGACGTATACCGATCCCTGTATCTTTTACTGAAAAATGCACTTCGCTCGGAGCATTCTTTTCATCAGACATGTGACTCTTTACAGACAACAACACCTCTCCTTTCTCGGTAAACTTTATGGCATTACTGATCAGATTGATTATTACCTGGTGCACTCGTGTGCTATCGCCGATCACAAATCGGGGTACACCCGGCTCAATCAGAAAATTAAATTCCAAGTCCTTCCCAGAGGCCTCCAACACCATGAGATCTATAGCTCCTTCAATACACTCCACCAAATCGAAGGATCTCCGCTCAATTTCCATCTTGCCGGACTCTATTTTTGAATAGTCCAGAATATGATTAATTATAGTTAACATGGCATCACCACTATTCCTAATGATAGCAGCATAATCCGACTGCTCTTCATCCAGCTCTGTATCTAATAACAAACTGGTCATCCCGATAACGCCGTTCATTGGCGTACGGATTTCATGACTCATGTTCGCCAGGAACTGGCTCTTTGCCTCACTTGCAGCCTGGGCCTG
>JAHQVL010000027.1 GCA_019634345.1 Rhodothermaceae bacterium | reverse complement strand
GATGTCTTTGCGCTATGCAAATCCATTCCTGGATATAGATGATACTGGCCGGACCCATAGTTTCTCGCTGGACACGTATTACAAACACCAACTATCTGCAGGAAATACACTAAAGATAGGGCTGGATAATGCGATGAGAATGGCAAACCATCCAAGTCTAGCAGAAAAGGCCAATGAGTTTCAAACGAGTCTATATGCTTTAGGAGAGCAGAAACTAGGAGCTCTTGTTTTACTGCCCTCTATGCGGCTGGATAGATACGAGTTGCCCAGAGATCAATCTATTACTGCATTCAGTCCCAATATTGGGATAAATATCAACCCCGCTTTTCTTTCCCAGTTATTTATAAAAGCACAGGCCGGCAGATCCTTTAGGCCTCCTACTTTCAACGACCGTTTTTGGCAACCAGGCGGGACTCTAGAGCTGAAGCCCGAGACTGGCTGGGGATATGAAGGTGGGCTCCTGTGGTACGGAGACGTTCAAGACGGTTTTCCAGCCTGGTCTTCAGAAGTGACCGTATTCCGCCAGCACATATCAGATCAGATTACCTGGCTTCCTACTGATAACGGATACTGGTCTCCAATTAATGTACGCGGTGTTCTTGTGAGTGGGTTCGAATCATCATTCAGAATAGAACCGACAAGTAGAGGTAATCTAAATACGCGGGTTGAGTTGATATATCACCTCACGGATGCAAAAAATCAATCTGACCCTACCTCTGCTTCTTACAACAAGCCCCTCCGTTATTCGCCCAAACATTTATTTAAAGCGATGCTTGGTGCAAACAAATCGGTTGAAAAGTGGGCTTTCGGGATGGATGTGTTCTCGCAATTTACAAGCGAACGGTTTGTAACCGAAGATGGAAGTTCTTCCTTGCCCTCCTATCTGAACACAGATATGCGCATCCATGCCAGTCTGGCAACCCAAACCGCTCAACTCTCTTTCCAGGTGATCATGGAGAACGTGTTTGATCGAGACTATGAGGTCATCAAGGGATATTTAATGCCGCCACGTGTATTGCGTTTTGAACTTGGTATTCAATGGCCTGGCAGGCGCAATATTACTCACCCCTAATACCACCAATAAGGACTTAATACGATGAATAAAAGATACCGAAGCAGTGCTCGACTTGCCTCCCTTTTGTGCTGCTTGCTCTTGATGCAGCCAATGATAGTTCTTCAATCTCTTGGGCAAACGAGTTCATTACAAGTTTATGTAGCTAACCAGGGGAATTTTTCTGATGCGAATGGCACGCTCACTCAGTATACACCAGAGGATAATACAGTGAGCCAGGATGTGGTAACAGGTCTCAATACACTTGTTCAAAGTATCACGGTACACAACGGGGTAGGCTATATATTAGCGAATACCTCGGATCGTATTGATGTGATTGATCTAGAAACCAATGAACGAACCGGACAAATTCGGGATGTATCCAGTCCACGTTTTATGGTCGCTGTTTCTGCCGATAAAGCATACGTCTCTAACTTGTTTACTTCTACAGTCACCATTGTTGACCTGGTAAATGATGAAGCCTTAGGAAGTATAGCTGTTGGAATGAACCCCGAAGATATTGCCGTTTCAAGCGGAATAGCATACGTTGCCAACTTTGGGTTTGGAACTGCTGATAGCACTGTATCGGTAATTGATGTAGCGACCGATACAGTCATCGAAACGAAACAGACGGGATGTGATGGCCCTCGTTTTCTTGAAGTAGACCAGGAAAACGAGCTTTGGGTCTTTTGCAATGGAAAAACGATCTTCAATGATGACTTCTCAGAAATCATTGAGCAGACGAATGGTCAGGTTGTTGTTTTTGATAATGTTACTGGAGAGGAAGTTGCACGCATAGCTCTGGATGCTCAGTCCGGTGCATCGTCACTAGGACAGGATGCCTGGTATGATCCTGGTTCCAATCGCATGTTCCTGGTAAAAGGCCTGTCCATTCTTGTTTTTGATGCGTCGACGAATGAGTTGTCAGAGACCGTCGAGATATCAGGAGAGGAAGAAATCGGAGCGGTAGCGTATGATGGAGGAGAGGATGTACTTTATTTGGGGCGCGTCACTGGGTTTACTGAAGCCGGGTTTGTGTCTATCCATGATATGATGGGGGCTGAATTGGATCGATTTACTGCTGGGGTGGCTCCCGGTTTTATAGCGTTTTATGATCCTTCTGCTTCTTCTGTAAGTGTGGAGGATGAGCTCCTGGCTCGACGTTTCGATATTCAACTTGATGCTGCTTATCCTAATCCGTTTTCAGGAAGCACATCCATCCCGTTTCAGGTTGAGCAAGCATCTGGCCTTGTATTAACTATTTATAATGCATTGGGCCAAGAAGTTGATGTGCTCCTGGATAAACATGTGTTACCCGGTCAATATGCTGTAGAGTGGATTACGGATGCGCCTGCAGGCATCTATTATTACCGGCTATCAACTGCAGACCATGTTGAAACAAAAGCGATCACACTTGTCCGCTAAGACGAGGGGCGTATTTTATGAAAATAGATCGATGCTTATGCTTTCAGAAGCCATTTTCCCAGCTTAAGCGCGTTGCAGCATCTCAAAAATGCGATACCGTTGAAGCTTTGCAAGAGTATGTGGTGTTTGGGAAAAAATGCGCACTCTGCAAGCCTTATGTACGCAGAATGCTCGAAACGGGAGAAGTGGAGTTTTCTGAAATTATTACTGAAGTTGAAGCCTGATGTAAAGCGTCAAAAGGCTTCTCCCAACGTAAAATACAGTTGATTACCTGTTCGTCCGCGGGCAAAGTCAAAGCGAAAGTTTAAGCCTTCATCGTTGAGAAGAAATCGGAGTCCAGCACCGCCAGCAATAATGAGTCTATCAGACAACAGGTTACTGTAGCGTTGCTGGACGTCCCCTACACTCGCAAAAACGGCACCGCTGATGGGGCCCCAGATGTATGCTCTAAATTCTGCCTGCGCAACGGATAGTACATTGTGTTTAAACCGCCCTTCCTGGTAGCCGCGCATGAGGCTTCTTCCTCCAACTTGAGGGAGGAGCTGAAATGGGGCACTACCTATTGCTGCCTGATTATAGGCCCTTAGAGCAACAATGTATCTCCAGCTTAAGGGGATAAACTTTCTCACATCAAGAGTAGCGCGGCTGAATTCGTAGTCACTTCCTAGCGCCGAGGGAAATGTCATAAAAGAACCACGGACATAATGACCTGTGTAGGTGTAGAAAAAGTTGTCGCGTGTATCCCATCTGAAAAAGACGCCCGTTCCAACAGCTGTTCCCCGGTCACTCCCTGTTAGCGTTCTTGTTGCGAGTATAGTGCTGTCCTGTATTTCAGATACTCGTTCATAGCGGATCCAGGACTGGAGGCCCATGCTTAAGTTTGGCCGAATTTCTTGCTCGCCACTGACCAGGAAACTGGCAGTATTAGCGGTATAGCTGGCCGTTTCTTTCAGGTTGGTTTCTTCATCGATTCCATTCACCACAGTATCGTTTCCGATGCCAAAGAAGAAGTCCGGGAAATCCAGATAAAGAGCGCTGAAGAAGAGTCTTCTTTTCTTCTCTTTGAAAAAAATGTCCGGCACGAGGCTAATCACCATCTGTTTTCGCGCCGTATAAATAATGGAGAATTGAATATTGGTAGGCCTGGTACCTTGGATTCTTCTTGGGAAAAAGCGAACTGATCCTCCTCCGCCAATTCGAGTTTTGGGAGAGTAGAAAAGACTGGGTAGGGCGGACCAACTCCGTTCTATCCATACGACACTATCCTGTACCGCATCGCCTGGAGGTGAGTTATCTGATTGAGCATAGAGCTCTGCTGAACTGGCTGCCAAAAAGAGGAGAAGAAAAATAATGCTCAAAAATTGAAGATGAGCTTTGGCGTGTGGCAGCATTACATGCATGTAAATAAAATTAGCGATAAGTAAACCCTGTTCAATCTACGCAAACTCTACTCGTATAAGTTCCAAGTCGTTTTTAACTATCTGCTTTACGGATTTTAGACTAGTACGTCTGGACGACATGCAGGGCGAAAATAAGCTGATCAGCGTACTGTATGCAATAATAACACACGGCTGCCAGAAATAGGGTGATAGGATTGATGATGAGAGATACAGTAACAATTGCCGGATTAGCTTTGCTGATATACCAGTAATCTCGAAGAGTGAAGAGCATTCCTGAAGCGATTAAAAGGATCAATGCAGCTACCAGGAGGAGAGCCATTCTTGACAGTTGAGGCTGCTCCATTGAATGAACAACCCCAGCTCCTATCATGACGAGTAACAAGGGCCATTGCGACCATAATACAAGCATAAAGGATTGGCCAGGAAGTAGCGTCCACCTGCTTCTAGTAGATATTACAGACAAGGCCGACGTCCAAAAAGAAAGCAACAAGCCATACGTACCAGCTAGAGCAATAAATAATAGAAG
This sequence comes from Rhodothermaceae bacterium, assembly GCA_019634345.1. Taxonomy (GTDB): domain Bacteria; phylum Bacteroidota; class Rhodothermia; order Rhodothermales; family JAHQVL01; genus JAHQVL01. Next base: position 25,508 of record JAHQVL010000027.1, on the reverse strand, counting down.
AGGCTGAGAAAGCAGAGCAACGGCGGTGAAGCTTATAGATTCGGGTATCCATCGTAGCACCAACGAAGAAGCCTCTGTTTTTCTGAAAGCATCAAGCGCCACAGTAACACATAAACCAAACGCTGACGAGAGGGCGAGAAAAATAAGTACGTTGGGGCCAATCAGCAGCTCCCGTCCTTCGCGAATGGCTTCCCTGAAAAAGCCATGCGCAGTAAAATAGCGGCGAGCCATGAGTCGAAAGCGGGGGAAGTACGCATATGCAATACTTAGAATCAATATGTTCAACCACACTAAGAGGGTAATCCACTGAGGGCTAGAGGAATTAGCCTGTCCAGCAGGAAAGGCGAATACATACTGATTCCCGAGATAGAATCCTTTAAGGACATCATAGGCAAGACGTGTTTGATTGCCTGAGGATATCATTCCATAGGGATTTCTATAAGGCTGCGATAAATTGTGGGCTGGTGATGGATAAGGAAGCCGTGTATCTCTCCAGCGGTAGACAAAAAGTACGTGTGGCTTGGCATCTGAAGGTTCAACCAGGAGTTCTTTGAGAGTATTCTCTAGAAAGCGAGCCTGAAACTCCTCAGAGTGTTCAGATAAATAACCTTTCGTTTTATCTTCTTCAGAAGGGGAGTTGATCACCCATGTGCCAATATTTGCTAAACCCATAGGGGTTTGAGGGTGGCTTTGTGCCCACCTTCGCATTTTTACAGAGTAATCCTGGTCATTCTGAACATCGACCAGCACAAGATCCACATCGTCAGCGCATAGTTCTTGTTCTATAAAGAAGGTTGAGTAATAAAAACGGTAGTTGGCTGAGGATCGGGAGCGGGCAAAATTGACAAGCTCTGTTACAAAACGGCAAGAAGATTCCACCCCTGTATTGCTATACGCAGTGAGGCCGAAATGGCGAGCGGATGGATGGCTTGAGGCATTGCGTAATGCAGATTCTAGTAGGCTCTTGGCCTCCTCGATAGATTGGACAAGTTCGCTTGACGGTAAATAACTGAATGGGAGGTCCTGATACAGGGAAAGGTTGAGCGAATCAGCTACTGAATAGAGGCGTTCATCGGTGATTAAAGGTGTTTTTATGGCCTCTATGCCGATACTCTTCATGTCGATGAGATCTTGTTTTGCCTTTTCGAACCGAGCAGGGGGTTGCCAAACGATACCCTTTACCTGTTCTTGGGCAGAAACTGAAGGTGCAGGTAACAAGAAACAGAGCAATGCTAAAATCGAAAGGCGAAGAAAGGTCAAGATTGAAGAAAATCGGTATAGAATGAAATAGAACTTAGACAAATCGTCTAAATATTATACCAAAATAAAGCGAGTCCGATTCTAGATAATCCGTTCAAATGTTGAAGGTTCTAAAATAAGAGGAACCCCACTCATCTGGTGGGACAAATGAGTGGGGCGTCGGCCTTGCTCAGGGGCCGCAAAAGGACCGGAGGGTCCGCGGATACATTCGATAGAACAGAATGAGCCTGATATCCGAATGGATACACTGCATTCTATCCTGTAAAAATATCCTTTAAAAAGAGGGCTTCAAAAGGTTGCTTTGTAGCCGTTCTTTATTAATCAATCATCTTTCTGAGGAACGCAGGTACATCTGCATTCTCTTTGCTGATACGTTCTCTTCGTTCTTTTACTTCATCACTTTGCAGCCGTTTGATTCTAGCAGAATCATCGTTCTCCTCATTTTCATCTTCCGTCAAGAAGTGCAAAGGATGTTTTCTTCGTTCATAGGCAGGAATGTCTAGCTGTTTTAAGCTGTCTTCTCCTTTGTATCCGGGGTAGGAAACCGGAATATCTTTCTGCAGGTCGGACTCCCTTGCGTTGATATTTTGAGAAGGCTGTCTGCTCGGCTTATCGAATCCAGTAGCTATCACCGTCACACGTAAGCTATCACCCATTTCTGGGTCGATGACTGTACCAAATATGACTTCGACGTCATCACCGGCTTCACGCTGGATGATGCTGGTCGCCGTTGTTGCTTCATGAATACCAAGGTTGGCGCCTGCTGTGATATTTACAAGCGCATTACGTGCACCAGTGATAGAAACGCCGTCCAATAAAGGGCTAGAGATCGCTTCGATGGCAGCTCGCTCTGCGCGGTTTTCACCTGAAGCAGTGGCAGCGCCCATCAGTGCTGTACCTCCGTTTTTCATCGTGGTCTCAACGTCGGCAAAGTCAAGGTTTATAAGGCCGTGAACAGTAATCAAGTCGCTAATGCCACGTGTGGCATTGTAAAGGACTTCGTCTGCCTTTCCAAATGCTTCGATCATGCTGGTATCGGGTTCAGCGATGTCGAGTAAGCGTTCGTTCGGGATAATAATGAGGGTATCGACTTGCTCTTTCAGCAATTCGACCCCACCCATTGCAGAGTCCATGCGCCGTTTTCCTTCGCATTGGAAAGGCTTAGTAACAATAGCAACGGTTAATATGCCTAGTTTTCGAGCAATAGCAGCAACAACAGGAGCTCCACCGGTTCCTGTACCTCCACCCATGCCAGCTGTAATAAACACCATCTCGTATTCCCTGAGGAATTGTTCAATCTCCTCCCGGCTCTCCTCGAGCGCTTCTGCACCTTTTACCGGTCGAGCACCGGCTCCGAGGCCTTTGGTAAGGTTTCTGCCAGCCTGTAATTTGTGCGCAGCTTTGTTTGCATCTAATGCTTGTTTGTCGGTATTGATGGCAATAAATTCAACTCCATTAATTCCTCTCTCAACCATATTGTTTATTGCGTTCCCGCCACCGCCGCCAACGCCGATGACAGCGAGATTGGGGCCGTCACCTGAGTCGTCTTCAAAAGTAAATCTTGAGCTAATTAATGATTCCATGGATCCCTCCAGTGATATCGCGTTATGCGAGTTTGTTATTCACCAGGGTTGAGCATTCCTGGTGATTTAGTTATTGATTATGTATTCAATTCTTGGGGTTTAATGCGGAATTATTGAGGTACTAGCAGTAGTCCGATATTATAATTCTTGGAACCAGCGTGTCATCCGTTCCACTATGCCACGTGAGCCTGAATCATCCAGTTGACCTTGTTGTCCCGTCCATTTCTCATTTGTATCCAAAAACTCTCTTCTGATAACTTCAGGATTGAGTCCGTACAAAACGAGACCGACGGCGGTTGAGTATTTCGGGTCGCTCACTTCTTTGACCATGCCACCGCCGAGGCCAGTTGGGAGGCCAACACGGGCCTCTACACCCAACACTTCTGCGGCGAGCTGAGCGGTTCCGGGGATCAATGATCCACCACCTGTTAGCACTACACCTGCTCCTAGGTGCCTTGCATAACCACTGCGTTTAATCTCAATGCCAGCGATTTCTAGGATTTCTTCTAGTCGTGGCTGAATAATTTGTGATAGAGCGCTTCGGCTAATTGTCTTTTCTTGACGGCCGCCAATACCAGGTATACTGATAACTTCATCCGGTTGATTGACATCAACCAGGGCGAGGCCAAACTGACGTTTTAATTGCTCAGCCTGATCGCGCATGAGGCCGAGTCCTTTGCGAATATCGTCGGTTACCTTGGTACCAGCTACTGCAATGACGCCCGTGTGCCGAATCGTATTGTCTTCAAAGACGGCAATATCTGTGGTGCCCCCTCCAATATCGATTAACGCAACACCTACCTCTTTTTCGTCTTGATGAAGGACGGAATAAGAGGAAGCAAGGGGTTCCAGTACAATGTCAGCGACAGAGTAACCGGCCTTTTCGACACAGCGGTATATATTGCGGGCCGCTGAAACGAGGCCAGTAACGATATGGACATTTGCTTCGAGGCGTACACCGCTCATCCCTACGGGATCAACGACACCGTCTTGTCCATCTACAATGTACTCTTGTGGTAATACATGCAGAATCTTGCGATCTGCTGGCATTGCAACATGCGTTGTGTCTTCCAAAAGACGCTGAACGTCGTGTTGTGTAATGACACCATCACGATGGGTAGTAATCACGCCTCGACTTTGGAAGCTTTGTACATGATCACCCGCAATTCCTACAATGACATTTTCAACCGTTACACCGGCGGCTCGCTCTGCCTTACCTATGGCTTCGCGAATAGCCGAAACGGTTTTGTCAATGTTCACTACTACACCACGATTCAGCCCTTCGGATGAGGCAATACCTACTCCGAGGATATTAATCCCCTCGAGTTCATCTTCGGCAGCGACAACGGCGCACACTTTCGTTGTGCCGATGTCTAAGCCGACAACGATTTCTCCATCCATAGCTTTCCTGTTTGTTTGTTGATTATTGGCTTAATCGAACTTCTTGAGTTACTATCTGACTGTCAAAACGGAGGTCGATTGCTTGTATGTTGTGTTCACGTTTGGTCAACACAGTCTGATGCCAAAACGCGTGTAGTTTGGATAATTTCGGTGCAAAATTCTCATGCCCTAGTCGAACGTCAATAGACCCTCTTCCAGGAATCGGATTCGTCTCTAAAAAGAGTTCTCCGTTTGGCTTAATCATGAATGCAGAGATTAATGCATCGACATCATCCGTAATGTGATGTAGATCTTCCAAGAGGCTCAGGACAACAGGTTGTTGAATGAGCTCCGTGGGGTGAAATTCTTCGTTGAGGCCCATCAGTAAGGGCACATCAAAGATGGCCTCTTTTATAAAAGGCATCTGGTAACCATACGAGTCAATAAAGCGGTCCGGCTTCCCATTGGGATCGAGCACAAGGAGTGCGGGCTTACGTTCTCTTACAGAGATAGCGAGTTCGGCATTTGGTAGCCGCCGCACACTGGCAGATTCAACCCAGGGATTCTGGGATACTTGCTCTGAAACGGCCTGTAAATTGATGTCAAAAAACAACATCGATGAATCCAGGTTGGCAAGATGATGAATCGATTCCGGGTCGGAAAAGAGAGTCCCATCAACGTGGACCTGCTTCAGCAGGACCTGGTTCTTCCACCATAATCCAAAACCGCCCAGCATGATGAGTACGACACATAGGATAACGAGCCGGCCATACCATGCCTGTTGGTTTGGTTGAGCCGGCTTTTTAGTCCGGCTCTTAGCTTTTCGTTGAGTGCGCTTTTTCTTTATCGGCTTCTTCTTCATCAGTTCGCCTGCAATTGGTCATAAAGCCGCCGGCCATATCGCCATATGTTGCCGGCGCCCATCGTGATTACTATATCTCCAGGTTGGAGAATGTCTGTTAGCAATGAAGGCAACTCCTCCAAGTCAGGGACATACTGGACATCCCTATGGCCATATTGAAGCATAAGCTCTGCGACCATGAGTCCGTCGACGCCTGGGATTGGTTCTTCCCTGGCGCCAAAAATATCTGTGATGTAGACCAGGTCGGCATCAAAGAAAGCGCGTGCAAATTCTTCTTTGCAGTCCCGTGTTCGAGAATACAAATGGGGTTGAAAAACAGCGATGATTCGCCTTTCTGGCCAGCCTTCACTTGCGGCAGCAAGGGTGGCTTTAACTTCAGTAGGGTGGTGTGCGTAATCGTCGATAACCACAATGTCATTTACTTCGCCCAGCATCTGAAACCGCCTTTGTACTCCAGAGAATCGGCGTAGTCCTGCAGCGATTCGTTCGAAGGGCATATCGAGTTCCAGCCCGATTGCTACCGCGGCCAGGGCATTGTAGACGTTATGCATTCCTGGAGTGCCTAGAGTCAACGATCCGAGCTTTTTACCATGCTCAAGGACGTCAAAGGAGGTTTGTAGTCCATCTCGCTTGATATTGTCCGCTCGAATTTCAGCCTGACGTGTAGTCCCGTATGTTCGTACTCTGCGATCAATTCTCCCGATGATGGTTTGTACATTTTCGTCGTCCAGGCACAGGATGGTGGCACCGAAGAAGGGGACACTGTTGGCATATTCTACAAAGGCATCTTTGATGTCGTCCAGATCTTTGTAGATGTCCAGGTGATCCGCTTCAATATTGGTAATTACAGCAAGAGAAGGAGTGAGTCGCAAAAAAGTGCGATCGTATTCATCTGCTTCAATGAGGATAATATCGCCTTCGCCGGCTACCGCATTGGATCCGAATGAGGCCACTTTGCCTCCGACAATGATTGTCGGGTCGAATCCACCTTCCGCCACAACCAGGCCTGCCATGGACGTGGTTGTTGTTTTGCCATGTGTTCCTGCAACACCAATCCCAAACTTCATCCGCATCAACTCGCCAAGCATGACTGCTCGAGAGATCAAGGGGATACGCAATCGCTCTGCTTCCAGGGTTTCAGGGTTCTCTCTGATATTCACAGCAGAGGAATAAACAACCACATCCGCACCAACAATGTTATTGGCTTCATGCCCCTCATGAATGGAGGCCCCAAGCGATTCCAATCCTTCGGTGATGTCACTCTTCTTTAGATCAGATCCAGTGACGTGGTATCCGCGTCTGAGCAATACTTCTGCTATTGAGCTCATGCCGATACCACCAATTCCCACCATATGAACACGGCGAATCCGTCCCAGAGAGGGTTGCCTTCGAGTGGATTCTTCTTGAGAGGGTGATCGTTTCAAAACCACGTTACCGTTTCTGTTGCTATGTGTTAATTCTGTACCCACGTCATGCTTTGTCATGAATTCACGATTCCGAGAATGGAAGCGGCAATATCCTTTGCGGCATTCGGCCGGGCTAATTTCTTTGCTGCTTCACGCATGTTTTGTAGTCCCTCTGAGTCCTTTAATGCTTTAAGTATGGTGTCAAGAAGGACGTCATGCATCGATTTTTCAGGGACCAACAGGGCAGCACCCTCTGATGCGAGGCTCTTTGCATTGTTGGTCTGATGATCCTCCGCCACATTTGGGGAAGGTATCAGGATCGACGGCGTCCCTGTAATGGTCAGTTCGCTGCAGGTTATTGCTCCAGAGCGAACTACGGCCAGATCCGCAACAGCGTAGGCATACTCCATATGATCAATGTATTTCAGTAGCTTCAATCGAGGATGCATTGAATTACGCTTGGCAATGTCGTCGTAATACATGGACCCTGTTTGCCAGATGACGTAGACGTTGTCTTTGGCAAGCAAGTTGGAGATCATAGTCTCCATAATTTTGTTTATACCTGCGCTTCCCAGAGAGCCACCGAAAACAAGAAGAACCTGGGCATCATAGGGTATCTCGAAGTAGGTGAGTGCCTTGTCCCGGAGGGACTCTTGTAAGATCGCTCTTGTCGGGTTTCCCGAAAGAATGCAATTTCTGTTTCCCAGGTGCGGTATTGCCTCCTTAAAGGCAATATGGATAGTGTGAGCATATCGGCTCAACAACTTGTTGGTTATTCCTGGAAATGCGTTTTGCTCTTGGATTACAATCGGTCGCTTGCGTTTGTGAGCAGCATACAGCACCGGGCCGGAGACAAACCCGCCCGTTCCGACTACAATGTCTGGGTCAAAGTCGCCAACCAATCTCCAGCTTTGCATAAGCCCCGCCAGTAACTTGAAGGGGAAGGGGATATTTCTTTTGATCGATCCCCTATGAAAGCCCTGTACCGTAATGGGGTGGATGGGGTACCCTGCTTTGGGTACTGCGGTCCACTCTAATTTTTCTTGGGTACCTGCAAAAGCAATGGCGCTATCCGGAGATTGCGACCGAATCGCATCCGCGATGGCTATGGCAGGGTAGACGTGCCCGCCTGTTCCGCCTCCAGCGATCAATATGCGAGGTACTCGTGTAGTCATTGTGTTTCTGCCTCAGGTTGTCGGGATGTTATCTCGCACAGCGTATCGCGATATGCTCAACAAGATGCCAACCATAATTCCGTTTGCGAGCATAGAGGTACCTCCGTAAGAGACAAAAGGCATGGGTAACCCAGTAACCGGTAACAATCCACATGCGACCGCGGCATGGACAAACCCATAAAGACATATGAGCGTGGTTAACCCCACGGCCAGTATTAGTCCGAGCGGATCTGCCGCCCGCCGTGCTATGCTGAGATACCCTCGCAACAGTATGATGCTGAACAAGGCGAGAAGCCCCAAAGCACCCAGTAATCCATATTCCTCAGCGATAATGGCGAAGATAAAGTCGTTGTAGGGAGCGGGAAGAAAGTCTCTTTGAGTGCTCTTGCCCGGTCCTTTTCCCGTCAGGCCTCCCATTGCAAAAGCAATGCGCGCCTGGTGAGATTGGTAAGAATCTCCAATGGTATTCTCTTCGGTCTCAACCAGTGTTGTGCCAAAATATTGCTCCAGGCGGTCCATACGGCTTGGAGATGTAAGGAGAAACATCGTCGCCAGTAGCACCATTAGTACGCCGAGCCCAGTCAATTGCACTATATGCACGCGGCCGACAAAGCACATCACGATGGTTGCTAGAAGCACCAGGCTTGCAGTAGACAAATCCTCGATGCCAATCAACAACACCGTCAAGAAAATCCAGAAGAAGAGCGGTGTGAACGCCCTACTGAAGCTTTCGATATACGTTTGCTTTTTTGCTATAAGCAGCGCAACGTACAGAAGGAGAGCCACCTTTGCTATTTCCGATGGTTGAAAGGAAATAATGCCGAGCCTGAATGCTCGTTGAGCTCCCCCTGAGGTAACTCCGACAAACTGTACAAGCAAAAGTAATCCTGCTAGTGTAATTAGCGCTGGTTTTGCATATTTGACGAGTACCCGATAATCCAACCTGCTGAAGCCGACCATTGCAGCTAAAGAAACCGCCACATACATCGTGTGCCTTAGCAGAAACCGTTCTGTATTGCCACCTGCCTTGGTTTCAGCCAGAAAAGCAATAGCACTGTACACCGCTAAGATGCCTACAGCCGCTAGTACCAATACAACCCACACGACGTATTTGTCGGGTGGAGGTAGGCTATCAGATTTAGCTCGTGATGGCCTTTTTGTTTTCATCGTAACTCTTGCCTGGTCGTTAGTAGTAGTGGTTAATGTTCGGGGGTTATAGGTTATGTACTGCCTGCTTGAATGCTTCGCCTCGGGCTTCGTAGTTTTCGAACATATCGAAGGAGGCACAGGCCGGACTTAGAAGCACAACCTCTCCGGGCTGTGCAAATAAGTGGGCCGCCTGGACGGCTTGTTCAAGCGAATCAACGAGCATGTGCTGCTCGGCATGTACGCCGAGTTCTTGCTCAACTTTTTCTGCACTTTCCCCAAGCGCGATAACTACCCGCACTTTGTCTTGCACAAGCGGTACAAGGCTGGAGTAGTCATTGCCTTTGTCTCGGCCCCCAGCAATGAGGACAATCTGTTGTTGAAAACTCTCTAAGGCGTACCATACTGCATTTACATTGGTCGCTTTTGAGTCGTTTACATATTGCACGTCATCGAGATTTCGAACAAACTCTAGCCGATGGGCTACCCCTTCGAATGTTGAGAGGCTTTCGCGTACGGCCAGACTGGGAATCTCCATAACTCGTGCTGCCATTGCTGCCGCCAGGGAGTTAAATACGTTATGTGGCCCTTTTAAGGCCAAATCTTCCTTCCTCATAAGTATCTCTTCTGCTTGGTTTAAACGAACGACGAGAGTGTCCCCTCGTAGAAATGCGCCGTCACGCAACTCCTGTTTTTGGCTTATTCCATAGGTGTGTAACTGGCGAGATGGTGCTAGCCTGGAAACGCGATTCCGAACTAGTTCATCGTCGTAATTGTAAATCAGGGCATCCCCTTTTTGCTGGTTACTAAAAATGTTGAATTTGCTCGCAGCGTACTTTTCGAACTTGTTTTCATAGCGATCCAGGTGATCCGGTGTAATGTTGAGCAATATGCTCACAGCCGGCCTGAATCTATGGATATGATCCAACTGGAAGCTCGATACTTCTAAAACAACAACATCCTCTTTACGAGTATCTAGTGCGATATCTGAGAATGCGTTTCCGATGTTTCCAGCAACATGAACCTTACGGTCACTCTGGGAAAAAACGTGGCCTAGTAAACGTGTTGTGGTCGTCTTTCCATTGGATCCTGTAATTGCAACTATCGGTGCCCGGTTATACCAGGAAGCCACCTCAATTTCTGAGCAAATTGGTATCTCTCTTTGCTGTGCTTCTTTGAGCAACGGTATGGTTGACGGAACGCCTGGGCTGACGACGATAAAATCTGCGTCTAGGGCTTTTTCTGTATGCCCGCCTAATTCGTAGGGGAATGAACCCGACTCTAAGAAAGCTACCAGTTCATCTGATCCACTTGAGTATTCACTGAGGAATACAATGGCTTCCTGTGAATGAAGCAACTTGAGCGCAGCTATCCCACTGCGAGCACCGCCCACAATGGTCACGCGTTTTTTATGTCCCTTTGCCTGTGGATGCATAAAATCGCTCGCTAGTGGAGGCGCAAGATGAGGAATGTCGCGAGGACCGTAATAGCCGTTACAATCCAAAATCGGACAACAATCTTCGCTTCATGCACTCCCTTTGCTTCATAGTGATGATGCAGAGGGGCCATTTTAAATACTCGCTTCCCCGTGCCTGTTTTTTTCCTGGTGTATTTGAAATAGGACGTCTGAATAATGACAGACAGCGTTTCCAGGAAGTAGATGGCGCATAACAAAGGGAGTAGCAGTTCTACTTTGACCATCAGGGCAAGTGCACCAACGGCCGCTCCCAGTGCCAGCGAGCCAGTGTCTCCCATGAAGACAGCAGCAGGGTATCCATTGTGCCACAGGAAACCGAAACACGCAGCAGCCATGGCTATGGCAAATACGGCCAGTTCACCCGCGCCGCGTTGAAAAATCAAGTTCAGGAAATCCGCAAAGTCGGCGCGGCCGGCGCTGTAGCAAATTGCTGCCAGGCCCAGGGCAATGATCGCAGTAACACCTGTTGCAAGCCCGTCTAGTCCGTCTGTCAGGTTAACGGCGTTGGAAACAGCCGTAACAAAAAACACAGAGATCGGAATGTAGATTAGCCAGCCGAGATCAACACCTCCAAACCACCCGCTTAAAAAATTATAGTCCAGTACGTCTGAGTTGACAAAGGGGATATAGGGCAGGTACGTGAGCGTGTTAATGGACTCAAACGCCGGGTGAAAGTACAAGACGCTTCCTAAAATAATCCCGATACTTACCTGGCCGATTAGCTTCACTCGCGCCGGTAAACCGCTCTTGTCTTTTTTTATGACCTTTATATAGTCGTCTGCAAACCCAAAAGCACCCATCCAGAATGTGACTAGCAAGATGAGCCACACATGCACCTTTCCAATGGCTCCCCACAGAAGGGTAGACCCGAGGACGGAGAGGAGAATGATGACGCCTCCCATCGTTGGGGTCCCTGCTTTATGCGAATGATCAACTGCGCCCGCTTTTTCTCCTTCTCGTACCTGCTCGCCTATCTGCTGTGCTCTAAGCCAGTTGATAATATGCCGACCAGCAAACAAAGAGATAATAAGCGCCGTGATCGCAGCAAGTGCTGCACGGTTGTTTATGAACCGTATGAGCTGGAACCCAGGTGGTTGGTAAATTCTTTCTAGGTATTCAATTAAATAGTATAACATGTCAGACGCACTTGATGTAGTTAAGACCGCAATGAAGAGGTCTCGCAAGATTCAAGTATTATTGGATTGGGTTCAAATCATAAACGTATTGTAGCCTATTTTCCGAAGGCCTTCCTAGCTTCTTCTTTATCGTCAAATGGGATAGTCTCAGTGCCAATTACCTGGTAGTTTTCGTGGCCTTTTCCTGCGATCAAAATGACATCACCGTCAGCAGATCGAGACGCTGCTTCCTGTATGGCTTCTCGTCGATTCGCAATCCAGAGGGCCTTTTCTGGGCTTGAAATTCCTTTTTTTATGTCGTCTATAATGCGTTCGGGATCTTCAGTGCGCGGATTGTCGCTTGTAACGATAATTCGGTCCGAATACTGTTCTGCGATCTGCCCCATAAGCGGTCGTTTGCCTGAGTCTCTGTCTCCTCCGCATCCAAAAATGCACCAAAGTGTAGAGTCAGGATTCATTGTGTGGCGAATCGTGCGAAGAACGTTTTCGAGCGCATCAGGTGTGTGGGCATAATCGATCACAACGTATCGCCTGCCCTGAACTCTTAAAATCTCAAAGCGCCCGGGTACGGGTGGTGCAGATTCAAGCGCCATCAAAATGTCGTCTCTATTGTATCCAAGGGCGCGCCCGGTTGCGTACGCCGCTAACAGGTTGAGTGCATTAAATTCCCCGACTAATCGATATCGCCGCGCAGACCCTTCAATTTCTAGTTCTAGTCCACTGAGTCCGTTTCGTATAATAAAACCCCGGATATCTGCCTGTGTAAACATGCCGAATGAGAGGGTAGAAGCAGCCGTGTCGGCAACGATGGATTCTCCGTGAGGGTCATCTGTATTGTACACCGCTGTGGCGCCAGGCGTTAATCCGTCAAAGAGGATTTTTTTCGCGTCGAGGTAGGCGTCCATGGTGCCATGGTAATCCAGATGGTCTTGAGTCAAATTCGTGAAAATTCCCACAGCATACTCTATGGCTCGAACTCGATCTTGATCGAGAGCATGGGAAGAAACTTCCATGGCGCATGCGCGGCATGCCTGATCAAGCATTAGTTGGAGCATCCGATTTAATTCCAGGGTGTCTGGCGTTGTGTGGGATGCTTCTAGAATGTGTGAGCCAATGCGGTATTCGATGGTGCTGAGCAATCCACAAGGGTGCCCCAATGATTGTAACATGTGATGCACCAGAAAAGCGGTCGTTGTTTTTCCATTGGTTCCAGTGATCCCAATCATATCCAATGATCGAGAGGGGTAGTTGTAATGGAATGCCGCTAGTTCTGCAAGGGCAGCACGTGCATTATGAACCCGGATAAAGGCAACGCCGGGGAAGCGCGTGAGCGCTTCCTCCGGCATCACCTCGCACACGACGGCAATGGCTCCGTTTTTAACAGCCTTTTCAATGAACAAGTGGCCGTCGAAGAGTTCGCCTTTTATGGCGACAAATACATCGTTCGGCCCGACCTTCCGGCTATCGTTCGCCGGTCGCTCGATATTCGTTATTCTATGTTGGCCTGACTGCTCTATAAGCAGGTTTGAGTCCTGCAGTAAGCGGCTCAGGCGCTCTAAGTGTGTCATACTGTGATCTCCTTGGTGCGCCCAAAGGGTTTTGTGTTATCAAGCGCATAAGGAAATCACCGACATCGTAAAACTGTTGTTTGTAAAAGAGGCTCACCGGGTTTAGGGTTTTGGCTAACAACCATCCCGCTTCCCTGCACCTGAACGTCGAGTCCAACTGCATGAGCCCAGTGTACAGCCTGCCGCATCCCAAGCCCGGTTAAGTCGGGCATTACGGATGAACTCAGGGTGTCTGTACTGATGCTTAATTCTATATTCTTTGTGCGCTTGTTGCTTTTTTGCGTTTGCTGAACGACCGGGTTAAACGCTTCTACCAGGGTTACTGGGGGCACTTCGATGCCAGCTGCTCGTAATCGTGCTGCAGCAACAGCTGCTGGTTGCCCGACAACGTCGGTAACGAGAATGTCCCGGGCCTCTCTTGCCGATTCTTCTGCAAAAAGAGGAGCTGGAGGATTTGCACTGAGCCATCTGCTGGCAATCCGTTTAAAAATCGGGGTTGTGATTGCACCACTTGTCCCTTTTATTTTTGGACGAGCTAATAAGAGAAGCAGTGCTATCTCAGGATCTTCGGCTGGGAAAAAGCCAACGAATGAGGCTCGGTGTACATTTGAACTGTATGAGCCATCAACAATAACTCGTGCAGTACCCGTTTTCCCTGCAATGGAGACGCCTTCGATTTTTGTAAGCTTTGCTGTTCCTGTTTCTACTACATCGATAAAGGAAGGTAGAAGCGTTTTGGTCGTTTCATGTTTGATTGCTCTCCGAATGGAGTCTCTGGAGGCTTTCCATAAGGGGTTTCCTTTCGTATTGCGGCGTTCTGCGACTACATAAGGCTTAACAAGGACTCCCCCGTTGGCCAGGGCACTATAAGCCGTTAACATCTGGAGAGGCGTCACGTCCACTTCGTACCCAATGCTCATCGATGCCTGGCTTCTGCGGCTCCATTCTCTTGGTTTCTTCAGCGTGCCATCCACTTCCCCCGGTAAGTCGATCCACGTTTTTTGCCCAAATCCCAGGTTTCTTGCATACTGATAGAATATTCCAGGATCTAATTGTTGTGCTGTCTGGGCAATAGCGAGGTTACTGGATTTAGCAATCGCCTCTGAAAAAGTGATGGTGCCGTATCCATGCATATCGTGCATGCCTCGGCCTCCGATCACAGCGTATCCATTTCCTGTTTCAATAGAGTCTTCAAGGGAAACCATGCCGGTTTCAACTGCAGCTATTGCGGTAACCAGTTTAAAGGTAGAGCCTGGTTCAATACGGTCGGTAATCGCCCGATTTCGTTTGCTGGCGCTGCCGTACTGGTAGAACCGATTGGGATCATACGAGGGCACGTTGGTCATACCCAGGATTTCTCCCGTTTGCGGGTTCATTGCAATGGCTGTACCCCATTCTGCGTTGGTCGCCCGAATGCCTTCAACCAGTTCGTCCTCCATAATTGTTTGGAGTTCGAGGTCAAGGGTAAGGACGAGGTCTTGCCCGTCAATGGGCTCTACCGTCCGGCCAGCTACATATGCTTTAATCTCCCCGTGGCGATCACGCTGGACCGCGCGATGACCAGGCGTTCCTTTTAGGTACTCCTCGTACAGCAGTTCAAGTCCTTCACTGCCAAATCCGTCTTTGTCAACATATCCGACAACGTGGGAGGCAGTACGGCCGTAGTTATAACGACGCGTATACGTTCTCACTAAAATAGCTCCTGGAATATCCCATTCGTTGATAACCTCTTTGTCAGTCTCGTCGAGATCTTTGAGTAATGGGACATATTTTGGACTGACTCGATTCGCCACCTTCTTCTCAAAAAAAGATGCCGGCTTTCCAGTTAGGAGGGAGAGATTGGAAAAAAACTGATCACGCTTCCCTTGAGTGAACCCGTCAACCGTTGGGTCCAGTGCCAGTTGATAGGAAGCCGTGTTGATGACCAATTCGCGGCCCTCCCGGTCATAAATGGATCCCCTGAGCGCAGGAACTGAAACGGTTGTACTTGCTTGTTGAACACCCTCTTGTTGTAGCGTATCACTCTCGCTGACATATATATAGACCAACTGCCCTGCAATCAAGAAGGGCAGTACCCCGGCGAGAGCCAGAATCACATGCAAACGGAGCTTTATGTTATCAAATGCTACCATGTTTTGCGAGGGTACATCAATCAGTCTGTGTACTCGGGTTTCCAGAGTACGGGTGGGCCAAAGGCAGTGCCTTCGGTGAAACCAAGCTCTTTAGCTCGGCGATACACTTGATCTGGGCGGACCAGATTGTCAAAACTTGCCTTTTTTTGGTTGTATTCTAAGGACAGTTGTAAATGTTGATGGCGAACGTCTTCGAGCCTTGCGAGGGCTTCTTGCGTTGCAAACACGTGGCTCACATACAAGCTCATGAGCAGCACAGCTAAAAACGTGTACAGTGCAAATTTCTGGGTAGATAGCTGGTCGACAGAAAGTGTCGCTTTTTTAGTCGAACGAAGCCGATTCTTTTTCTTCTTTTCTTTGGCATGAACGTCTTTCCATCCAGGCAGGGCAGGTTGGTCATTGCTCAACCAATCAGAAAAGCGAGGCGGCCTTGTGGTTGTGTTGGTCTGGGAGGCCCGTTTTTTGGGCTTCGTGTTCTGCTTTTTGGCAGCACGTCTGGGAGACCGAGAATATGTTGTGGCCGAATTATTCATGATGTGCGCTGCTTGATTCAAGCAGCTGTCTGAGAAGTGTTATGTGTGGTTCGTTCTGCAATTCGTAAACGAGCGCTTCGAGCTCTCGGGTTTTGCGATATTTCTACCTCATCCGGTTGGATGACATGGCGATGAATCAACCGCCAGGGCGTTATCAGATTTCCGTATAGATCGCGGACGGGTTTACCCTCCATATTTCCATACCTCAGAAAACGTTTTACACGTCGATCTTCGAGTGAGTGATAGCTAATCACTGCAATCCGCCCTCCAGGTGTTAAAAGGTCAACGCTTGCATGCAGGGCATACTCTAGCGCTTGCAACTCCTGGTTGACTTCAATGCGAAGCGCCTGAAAAACACGAGCGAGTGTTTTGTCTGCCTGGCGCGATGGCACTGTGGATCGTACAACATCTGCAAGAGCAGTTGTCGTTTCTAGAGGTCGTTTTTCTGCTATTCGCCGGGCTATTCGAGCGGCGGCTGGCTCTTCACCATATTGCTTGAACAGTCTCTTTAGTTCTTCCGGAGGCCAGTGATTGACTATGTCATAGGCTGATAAATGATTGCGTTGATCCATGCGCATATCAATCATCCCGGTTCCTTGAAAACTAAAGCCACGTTCCTTTTTGTCGAATTGGTGTGAGGACACCCCGAGATCCAGCAAAAGACCATGTATCTGATAGATCTCAGAGTTATTTAGCAACTCCTTTATGATAGAAAAACTACCATGGATGGCAGAGAAACGGCCGTCGTTCTTGGCTTCGCTCAATCGTTTGCTTGCCTCTTCAATGGCATCCATGTCCTGGTCTATGCCAATAACACGGCCGCCTGAGTCCAAACGATCTAACAGAGCCGAACTATGTCCGCCACCTCCCAGGGTAGCATCTACATAAACACCGCTACGATCCGTAACGAGCTCTTTAACAACAACATCGCAAAGAACGGGGGCATGATAGGGTGTTGAATACCGCAAGGTATCCCGGTCCTTATCAGGTTTATTTTCAGGATCTTGTGTCATGAGAGGCTTCGTTAGCCGTGACCCATTACGCGTTCAGCCAACGAATCGTACTCGTCCACGTGATCCGATACATACTTGTCAAAGGTTTCTGGATCCCAGATTTCAATGTGGTCCAGAGAGCCAATTATTAAGGCGCTCCCTCCTGCTGAAATCCCTGCAAATTCCATTAAGGGTTTTGCAATACCGATGCGGCCCTGCGCGTCTAGCGTAACTTCGTCAGCCCACATCAATATGGTTCTCAAAAAATTGCGAGACTCTCGATTGTACATGTTGAGCTCGCGCATTTCAGATTCCATCTTGGCCCAATGGTCAAGAGGATAAAGGAACACGCATTTTTCGAACCCACGGGTTACGGTAAATGTGTTCTTGGCCTCAGGATTTAATGCCGTACGCATCTTGGCAGGTATCGCTACGCGACCCTTGGCATCTACCGAATAGGCAGCCTGTCCTTTGAAACCAGCCATGAATACGTTCTGTAGTCAATTTTTTAAGAGGCTATCAAGACACCCACTTGTGATGGGCAAGTTCCCCACAATTCCCCACAACTTACAGTATTTCCAAACAATATCAAGTATTTCTTTAGATAAAGATGCTTTTTTGTGAAAAAAATCTCTTTATCAGCCCCGATAGATTGCATTTACACATATTTACATATGTAAATACTCTTTTGGCGTATGCACCTCAAGTACTGGTTGAATTCATCCCGCTTACTTCAAGTGGCAGAATTGATAGTGGCCTAAATATGAATAAAAATAAGCCTTCTGCCTTGTAGTTAAAGCTACCGGAAAAAGAACGAACAATTGAATATAGTGAAATGTGGGGAATCGTGGGTAGCGGTGTTCACCTGAAGTGTTGGTGCAAGTAAGTCGCTACTAAAAACGGAAGGATCACTGCCGAATAAAGGGATTAGTACAATTCATTATGAGCCTTGCCAAATTAGCGGAAACGACTTGAAGATGGTTCATTATATTTTGTATATCTATTCAACCTCTGCACTGGAAAATAACAGGACCCCTTCATGGAGCTAAACCAGGATTCTGAACCAACCTCCTCTCGTTCATTCAGCGACAGGAATTGGGATAGTATTAGCTCGTTATTTGAAAAGGCGAGCAAATTGGATCCTGAGGACCGCCAGGCGTACCTCGATGAGGTGTGCGCCGGGGCTCCAGCGCTGCGTGCAGAGCTGGAATCACTGTTGAAGTATAATGACGAGGCGACGAGTGAGGACTGGTTAAATCGGATTGTCCCTGTCTCAGCAAAAGAGTTCAATGCGCTGGAGCACTACAAAGCTGGTGAAATGATAGGGCATTACCAGATTGTGGAAAAGATAGGCCACGGTGGGATGGGGTTTGTATACAAGGCGAAGGATATACGCCTTGAGCGTATGGTAGCCTTGAAGTTTCTTCCAGCTTACCTATCGGAGAGTGAAAAATCCTGGCAGCGGTTTATCCAGGAGGCGAGGGTCGCTTCTTCTATAGATCATCCGAACATTTGCACGGTCTATGAGATTCGCGACCTATCGAATGGGTCCGGGTTTATTTCAATGGCTTTCTATGAAGGACAAACCCTGCAGAAGTTAATTGAGAAGGGTCCAGTGAATATAGACAAAGCGATTGATATCGTACTCCAGATGTGTGCTGGCCTCGCTCAGGCCCATGCCAGGGGCATTGTTCATCGCGATGTCAAGCCGGCAAATATTATGTTGACGGCAGAGAGCGTCGTAAAGATCTTGGACTTTGGTGTAGCAAAGAATGTGAATCTTGAGCTCACCAAAACGGGAGATACCATTGGGACGGTGTATTACATGGCGCCCGAGCAAATCCTTGGTGAAAAAATCGACCACCGGGTAGATATATGGGCGATCGGCATGATCCTCTACGAACTTCTAACGGGGCAACGGCCGTTTGGGACGGGGCATTCACTGTCTGTCGTCAACAGCATTTTGAATAAGGATCCCCAACCGGTCACCGGATTTCAGACGGGGATTCCTTTGCAACTGGCTCATATCGTACAGCGCTTATTATCAAAAACTCCAGAGGATCGACATAACAATCTAAAGGAGCTCATAGATGACCTGGTCTCTGTCCGTGACAGAAATGCTGCAAGGGAATCGGATAAAGAGAGTGTACTTGTTACGTATTCAACCGACACCTCTGAAAGTGCCGATCCATCTGTTGAAGAGGATGAGGATCAGGCGCTGCGCATCCTATTCGTGGATGACGAACCCGAGTTTGAGTTATTGATCCGAAGCCTGTTCAGGAAAAAGGCAAAGAAAAATAAATGGGTCTTGGATTTTGCTCTGAGTGGTAAAGAAGCCCTTGATCATCTAAAGGCAAATCCGGATGTAGCCCTGGTATTGACAGATTTAAATATGCCAGAGATGGATGGGCTAACTCTCCTGGATCGGATTCATGAATTGAATCGGCCTTTAAAAACAGTGGTAGTGACGGCTTATAGTGATGTTGGAAATATTCGGGCAGCCATGAATCGGGGGGCTTTCGACTTTGTGGTGAAGCCCGTTAACGTTGCAGATCTGGAGGCCACCATTTTAAAATGCGCTCAAGAATGGAGAACGGCCATGAAGGCATCCAGCTTCGAGCGCCAATTGGTCTCTCTTCAAAAGGAGCTCGATGTAGCGCGCCAAATCCAGGAAGCGATTCAGCCTGTAGGTTTTGAGCCAACCTCTGGCGTCGATCTCTATGCGTTTTCCATGGTAGCCCATGAAATCAGCGGTACCTTTTACGATTATTACTGGATTGATGAGACGCGAGTTGGACTGCTCTTGGGTGACGTTGGGGGTAAAGGGGTGTCTGCAGCGGTTGTTATGGCGATGGTCCAGACGTACTTCAAGAGTATTGCTGCACAAGGGCATGATCCCGGAACGTGTATGACAATGGTAAATCAATTGGTGGTACCCGAAGGGTTTCCTGATTTGTCAGTGCGAGCGTTTTATGGGGTGTTCGATACGCAGACAGGTACCCTATCGTATTCGAATGCCGGCCATCATCGGGCGAGTTTGATAAAAAGCGGCCCCACCATCGAGCCACGCCTGGCTTCTGTGGCGCCACCCTTATGGAGGCAGCAAGACCTGAAATACGAAACCTCTAGAAGATCTCTAGATCATGGAGACACCTTGTTTTTATATACCCGGGGCGTAGAAGAGGCTAAAAACCCATCAGGCACACGGTTTTCTTTAGAACGAATCGCAAAGATACTTCAAGAGTCCCAAACAAAAGTGCCGAGAGAACTCATCCGCAACACCATCCGATCCATACTGGCCTTCACTGAGGATATTCCGCTCAAAGAAGATCTGACGTTATTGAGTCTACAGAGAAAAGGATCTAATACAAGCAGTTAAATCCTGGGGGATTCACCTGCTTGGTTACGTGTTCCGGGTTTAATGTTGGGGCTAGAGGCAGAAGCATTCAAACCGAAACCCGGAACAGCTCAATTACATCCTACAGATTTATTGAGCGATACTAGGGCAGCTGCTCTGGTTGCTTCTTCACCAGGAACAAGCCTTCAGTAATACTGCTCACCACAATAGTGCCGCTCTTAAAATAGGGGTAATTACTCCATGAACCTGCAAAGCCTGGTGCATTATCTCCCCAGGGGAAGGTGTCGAAATGAGCGACCTGTTTTGGATTCGTTGGGTCGGACACGTCGAGTATTTGCAACCCGCTTACGTAATTGGATTGGTACATCAAGTTGTCCTTTACGTAGAAGTTGTGGTCGCTTGCCTGGGTGGTACCTAGGTGGGCTTTAAGGAAGATAGGGTCATCCAGGTCTTCGACGTCCCAAATCAATGTTCGAGTTGCTTCGGTTAGTCCACCCACTTCATCGCCTTCATCATTGATGTAGAAGTACTTTTTGTCGTCAGTGAGCCAGCCCTGGTGTACATAGGCGACATTCGGATAGTCGAGAGCGGAGACGGTCACGGGATTCTCTTTGTCAGAGACGTCTGCGATAGAAAATACGGAGGCATTGGCACCGAAGCAGATTTCATTTCCTTGATAATCCTGGTCGGGGCCGTCATACAAAACGCACTGGGCATCATGAATGTGGTTGCCGCCTGCTCCAGAAGAAGGATCGCTAAAACATCCGGCAAAAGCAGGATTCATTGGATCGTTCACATCTACCATGTGGTATCCGCCGCCACAGGTTTCACCTCCTCCGCTAGCCGCAACGATGAATGCGAAGCCTGTGTCTTCATTGATGATCACGTTGTGCGCACTGTAAATCTCTTCATAGACCACAGAGGCTACCACTGTTGCAGGCATGTCTTCAATGTCTCTGAGCTGATGTAAGTCGTAGATCTGCATGCCATGCTTACCCACGTTGTCTGCGACAACAAATGCGTAGTTCTTATAGGTCTTTACATCGCGCCACGCATTCGGGTTGGATCCTTCCGTTGCAGGTAAATCGGCAACGAAAACAGGGTTCGTTGGGTTGGTGACATCGATAAAGGAAGTGCCATTGGAACGCCCCACGATGGCATATTCTTTTTCAGTCTCCTCATCCGTCCAGCCCCAGACGTCATTGACGATGATGCCTCGTCCACCGCCTACTTCGTTGATGGGTAAGAAGCTGAGTAGATCAACGTCTCCGCAGTCAAATTCGCCGGCCTTTCCTTCGATACACTGTACTTCCTCATCAACAATTTTCTCTAATCCGCGGCCATTATCAGAGATTGCGCTTGATTCTGTCCATGTCTCACCTTCTAATTCAAATACGACGCCTCGACCTTCTCCGAAATCAGCTCGCGCGATACCTACCACAGCCAGTTGATCGCTCACTTCAAATTGAAATCCAAAACTTGAAAAAGAAGCCAGTGGACGAGTGTTTAACGATTGTTTGATGGTCCATTCCTCCGCACCTTGATTCAGATCATAGATGTTTACCGCCCCGCTTCCATTTCCTCCAAAAGGTACGCTCACCCAGACTTCGCTGCTTCTAAACTCTACGTCCATCCCGAATCCAAAGGTTGTAAACGGAGATTGTCCTTCAGGTTGTTCGGGTTTTAGGGTATGGGCAAGGCTCCATTCATTCTCGGCGGCTTCATAGAGAAAGAGAGAACCAGAACTAAAGGGTGCATTCATCCCTATGGGGGCAACACCTGGTGCACTAATAGCAAGGGTGTTTTGATGCTTGCTGAGTGTTAAACCAAAAAACTTGGCAGAGGAGTCGGGGCTGCTAATGGGTTCTAGCGCTTCACCTGATTGGGTCTGGAAGAGATGAACAAGCCCTGCATTTTCGTCATGCATGGGCGCTCCGATAAGAATCGCTGGGCCATCCACCAATAATCCGATTCCGAACCCGTCTCCTGCTTTATCCGAAGAGTAGGTCTGTGTCAATTGCCAGGAGTTATCTGTTTGCTCAAATCGAAATACCTGGCCCATAATATCACTGGAGCCGGGGGCGCTGACGTAAAGTGCCTCGTTGTCGAATACAAGAGAGGTGCCCATGCCGGCTGTTTCGTCGCAGTTGCCAGCATCAAGACGAGCCTGTTGATTCCAGGGGCTTTCCTGGTCGGCCCGTTCAAAAATAAATACGCTTCCGCAACCGTCCTGGGAGCCAGGTGCAGAAACTGCCAATACATTTCCTGAGAGTGCCATTGCTTTACCGAACAGGTCGGTCAATGTGACATCCTCTGGGATTAGTTCATCAACGAGCGCCCAGCCGCCGTCTGTTTTTGCAAACGTAAATACACCGCCTTCCTGGCTGGGTGGCGTAGGAAACATGTACGATTCCCCGGTGCGAGTCGCCAGGATGTGATCTCCATCGATGGCCATCGCATAGCTGAAACCAAGCATAGGTTCACTATTAATGTGTTCAGTGGACCAGGTTTGGCTCCAGGCAAGTGTTGTTGTAGCCGCAAAAAGAAAAAAAACGGAAAGCGAATATCGTAAAGAGATCATGTTCTGGGTAGGTGAGTTGAGCATACCTCAGCGTTATGCATAGAGGAAATAACTTTATGGAAAGAATGTACGTAATCTGCACATTAATTGGAGCAACGTTTAGATTATTACCTCTTTAATTAGGCATTCAATATGATTGTACAGAACCAATAGCTAGGTTTAGCTGTTAGTCTGGCGATTAAAAAGAGGGTGCTTTAAGCCCCGTTTGGTGCTAACCTTATTCCCACTATGGCACGAATTACCTATTTTTTTGCAGTACTAACTGTTTTATCCTCTTGCCAACTACGCGTTCGGCAACCCACTCCAGAAGAACGGGTACAGATCGAATCAGAAATCATGGCCTTGACCAATGAAGTGTTGGCTTCTGCAGAGCGGGCGGATGCATTGGGCCTCTTCAAGTACCACAGCAATGACACTGAATTCGTCCATATCCATAATGGAGCGCGATTCACGAGGGGTGAACTCGTTACCAATTATCAGGGCGTATATAGCGGGGTAGAGAAGCAGGAAATAGATATCGGACAACCGGTTATCAACGTGCTGTCCAAAGATGTGGTGCTTGTTGCATCGCAAGGCACGTTCAAGACGTATCTAAAAAGTGGCGGAACGCTAAGTGGAGATATTGCCTGGACCTATGTTTGGGAACGAGAGCGCACGTCAGACGCCTGGCGCCTCCTCCATGCCCATCAATCCTTCCCAGGCCCCATCGGGAGTAACTAACAGCAACCAACAGATGCTACGGGCTTCTTTTGGTTGGTTTCGTGTTCCGAGTTTCGTGTTCCGGGGTTTGTCCCAAGTTGGATGCTTATAAACCCGAAACGAACCCGAAACGCGAAACCCGCAACACGAAACTCGAAGTAGCAGAGGCCGTTTACGCTTTTTTGTCACATACATTTTAAACATAATGACCTCGTCAAAACCAAGTCTATCTCTCTTTGCCCCACTACTCCTATTATTGTTGATTATAAGCGGTTGTAATGCTAACCAGGCGTCCTCTCAAACTGAACCTGACGCACAATTATTCAGTTCTGACGATTTTGCAGGATCGCATATTCTCGTTGCTTACTCGGGTGCCATGCGAGCAGATTCGGCAGTAACTAGAAGTAAGGAAGAAGCGTTTGCAAAGGCGGAAGGCCTCATTGCGCAGCTTAATGAAGCGCCTGAAACCTTTGAGGAGCTGGCTCGCACAGAGTCTGACGGACCAAGTGGTGTTGAGGGTGGAGATCTTGGATCATGGCCTAAAGGGCAAATGGTTGCCGAATTCGATGCTGCTATCGAGACGCTCGAACTAAATGGCATTACTTCTGAGCCTGTTGAGACAGCCTTTGGATACCATGTGATTCGCCGTAACGCAGTGGAAAAAATACCTCACTATAACGCAGATCTATTCATCATCGGATTTGCCGGCCCTCGTACCCCACCTACCATTACTCGAGATATTGAAGGAGCGCGTGCGCTTGCAGATAGCCTGAAAGACGTTATCAATGCAAGCAACTTTGAAGAAATGGCTGCAATGCACAACGATGCCGGAGAAGGTGAAGCTACTCCTGTGGGCGTATTCCCTGAAACAGCGCAACTTCCTATTTCGGGATTAGCAGATACGCTCAGCACAGTGGGCTTTGGTGAGGTTGTAGGACCTCTCGCATTCCAGGGAGGTTTTGCGTTCGTTCGCCGTCTTGAAGTAAGCGACCAACGTGCCGGTGCCCACATCCTGATTTCTTACGCAGGAGCGAGAAACGCTGCTGATGACATCACACGTACAAAGGAGGAAGCACTCGAAGAAGCCATGCGCATTACCGCATTAGCTAAAGAGGACCCTACCAACTTTGCAGAACTTGCCAAAGAGCATTCCAATGGCCCTTCAGGTCCTGGAGGCGGCGACTTGGGGAAATGGTTCAAAGGCCGCATGGTCCCTGCGTTTGATGACGCCTTGGATACCATGGATCCCGGAGATATCACAGATGAACCCGTCGAAACCGAATTCGGCTACCACATCATCATCCGAAACGAGATTGGTGGATAACACTCCATGAGGGTCATTCTTTGAAGTGTAATTTCATCCCCTCATGGGTGGCAGTGAATCCTAGAGATTTGTAGAAAGAGATCGCCCGGTTTCGCTTTTTGTCTGAGGTTAGTTGAACCAGATGGCAGTGGCGGGATCGGGCTTTTTCTATGGCGTGAAGGATCAACTCCCGCCCGATACCTTTTCCCTGATGGGCTTTGTCGATACGAACTCCCTCAATCATGCCACGGGGGCGTCCCGTGTACGTCATGTAAGGAATGATAGTCAGTTGAAGAAAGCCGGCTCGTTCTCCATTACATTCTACAATAATGAGGTCGTTGTTTGGATCGTTGGAGATGGCTTCAAAGGCTGAGAAATACGACTCAGGTAGCGGATCTTCGTCCCGTTCCCTTAGCGCGCCAAGCGGATCATCTGCCAATACGTGAACGACATAGGGGACGTCCTCTTTTCGGGCGGACCTAAAGGCCAGGGCTCGGTCCTCATGGGTGTTTTTTCCCGACATAATCTCCGATGTGGGTCTGATTGCGTTTCCTGGCTAGCAAAACCTGGCGCTGGCGCTCCCTGAAACTGGTCCGTTGTTGTTCGGTCAGTTCATCGTAACATTTCGGACAGGAAACTCCGAGTTCAAACTTGTCAGACTCCAGGTCTTCGTCGTGAATTGGCCGGCCGCATCCGTGGCACATAGAGTACGAACCCGGTTCAAGTGAATGGTTTACAGAAACACGATCGTCGAAGACATAGCATTCTCCCTCCCAGGTTGTTTCAGTATCAGGCACTTCTTCCAAATACTTCAAGATACCCCCGCGGAGGTGATACACTTCTTCGAACCCCTGCTCCAACATGTACGAAGTAGCCTTTTCGCAACGGATACCGCCGGTACAAAACATGGCCACTTT
>JAHQVL010000288.1 GCA_019634345.1 Rhodothermaceae bacterium | reverse complement strand
GCAATATTACTCCGACAACCCGGAGGTCTATATGGAAGTTTACTCCGGAGCGCTGGATAGGCTAAGTGATGAGAGATATCGGTGAAATCCAAGTTCAATGTTCAATGTTCAATGTTCAATGTTCAATGTTCAATGTTCAATGTTCAATGTTCAATGTTCAATGTTTTGTACGAGAGTTCAATCACTTTGAACTTTGAACTATTCCTTAAACACCTCCCCTCCTTTCATCACAAACGAAACGTCCCTCATCACCGCAATATCTTCGAGTGGGTTTCTGGGGACGGCTACGACGTCGGCGTATTTGCCGGGCTCTAGGGTGCCAAGGTTGTCGAGTTGACCAAGGAGATCAGCGGCATTGTAGGTGGCGGTTTTAATGATCTCCATGACGGGCATTCCGGCTTCTTCCATATAGATAAATTCAAAGGCGTTCCGGCCATGCTTGAATACACCGGCATCGGTACCGAAGGCAATGGGTACTCCTGCACGGTATGCTTTCTCGAACGTAGATTGAATGATAGGGCCGATTTCCAGTGCCTTTTTTGTCACAACAGGCACATAGTATCCCTCGATCTTTGCTGAATCAGCTACACTCCGGCCAGCGGTAATGGTAGGTACGTAATAGGTGCCGCGTTCCTTCATCAATTCCATCGTCGCTTCGCTCATATAGGTCCCGTGCTCAATGGAAGAGACGCCGGCACGAACGGCACGTTGCATCCCTTCATCACCGTGTGCATGTGCCGCTACTTTAAGCCCGAATCCACTCGCAACAGCAACAATAGCCTCGATTTCATCTTCAAAGAATTGCGGGGCCGACCCATCTCTCGCGATGGAAAGCACACCACCCGTAGCTGTGATTTTGATTAAATCTGCACCGCGCTTAATAGCAAGACGGGTCCCTTTTCGAGCTTCATCCACCCCATCAACGACACCATGCTCAACGCCTGGCACACCGAATACGTCTTCCCGAGCTCCGTTTGTACGGTCTCCATGCCCTCCCATGATCGCGAGTCCGCCAGCAACAAACAAACGTGGGCCAGGCACAATGCCTCTATTTATTGCATCCCGCAAGGCATTATCTACTTCGTAATACCCTCCCACATTTCGAATCGTCGTGAATCCAGCCATTAAGGTTGTCCGAGCGTATTGAGTCGCCTGTAGTGCCGTGTACGGAGCAGAGACCGTAAATCGGTCAAGGTAGGCATTTTTACGGGACTCACCAGAAATGTGAGTATGCGAATCAATCCATCCAGGCATGACATATTGATCCTTGAGATCAATGATGTTATTCCCCGAAGTATACCCTTCATCTACCCGTACGATGCGCCCATTTTCTATGACAAGGGTTCGCTCTGGCATCGGATCCATAGACACACCAGGGTCGAGAAGTACGCCGCAGTGAACAAGAGTCTGGTTCTGAGCGGATAGAGATACGGTAATCAACAGTGTTGTGAGGAGAGCGTAAAAGAACTTCATGCTAACGCAGTTAATGAGTGGGGTACAATACAAGTGGGAGGGTTGGGATTTACAATGTAATCCAATTCAGCGTACATAGCACCGCTGTAAACTCCAATCAATTTGCACGCAAAATATTAAAAAAGCCAGTATTTATTTAAGATTGTGGCTTCCATTCCTCAAGGAAGTGCTGCGCTTTCGCTGTCAAGGTATAGATAATATCCTCTTTAATCGCGGTAGAAATGTACTCTTCTTGGAGTAACCACCGTGTATACCCTTCTGCTTTTGACCTTGTTATACCAAGATGAGTACTCCACTCTGCAACTGGAATACCCTTCTCAATGGCCTGAAGTAATTGACGAAGCACCGGCTCGTCATCAGGAGTAATTACCACCGCTTCATGACGCCCCAGGCAGATATCACAGCTACCGCACTGGTCTGGACTTGATTGACCAAAATACTTCAGAATGAACTGCCGCCGGCAGGTGACAGAATGGATATACCTCTTTATATCTTTTAACCGGCTCTGTGCTCTCTTTTTGGCTGTTCGTAGCATTGAATGGTCTAACAATAGCCGGCGGACACGTTCCGATTGTAAAAATACTCGTTGTTGTGATCCTGGAGAAAGCCACATCACAAGCTCCCTGCTCTGCAAAAAATCAAAATGCTTTCCAAGTGCTGTATGCTCAATACCCGACTTGCGAGCTATATCTACTAGGGAAACATCCCACCATTCAGCAAAAGCATCTACGGGTACCGTACGCAACAAAGCATCCACAAATCGTGCGATATCTGGATTTTGTACCTGTTTGCCAAAGGTACGAATCACTGAAACAGGTTGCTTAAACTTCAACTGTGCCTTTTGCCGCATCATTGGTACATAGCTCCACACTTCCTGGCGAGCAAGTTGCTCTACAGCAGCTTTGATCTGCGGCTTTCGTAAACCAGTGAGGCGTTCCAGAGAAGCATAATGGATAGGTAGCGGATGTTCAGGAAAATCACCCAGGGGTATTTGAGAGAGATTGCATACCCCATCATAAACAGCCTGCATGTCTTTACCCGATGGATGGCTATCGTCAATTAGCGCTTGCTGAATAGTCTCATCTTCCTCACGATAGAGCAATATGGCATGACTCCGTTGCCCGTCTCTCCCTGCACGGCCCGCTTCCTGGTAATAGGCTTCTAGAGCAGCCGGCATATCTACGTGGATAACGAAACGTACTTCGGCTTTGTCGATGCCCATCCCAAAAGCGTTTGTGGCAACCATTACCCTGCGTTCGCCTCCTAACCAGGCCGCCGCTTCTCGTTCACGGCGTGCCGAGCTCATACCACCATGGTACACCGAAACGGACTCTCCAATGCGCTCAACCCATTCCCCCCACTCTTCTACGGCTTTTCGCGTTGACGCATAAATGATGCCTCCCCCTTTGACCCCTTTAAATACGTCCTTTACTTTTGCGCGTTTGTTTGGAGTAGAAAAGATCGACCAGGTCAAGTTAGGACGATCGAATCCCTGAATACACTCATACGGGTTGCTCAATTCAAGATGAGCTCGAATGTCATCCTGCACAAGCGGAGTTGCCGTAGCCGTAAATGCAGCAAAAGGGACAGGCTTTGTGAGTAGCGAGCGAATTTCCGGGATTCGCAAATAGGCCGGCCTAAAGTTTAATCCCCATTCGCTAATGCAATGTGCTTCATCAATGGCTACAAGAGAGATATTCAACCGATCAGCGCGTGCCCTAAACCTATCACTATGAATACGCTCAGGAGCCATATAAACCAGCTTATAGCGCCCAAATTCAATGTCCGTCCAGGCCTGGTCAATTTCGCGGCTTGAGTACGAACTATTGATGCATATGGCCTCAATCCCCAGCTGCTGCAACCGCTGTACCTGGTCCTGCATCAACGCAATAAGGGGAGAAATCACAAGGGTCACGCCTTCCAGCATAAGGGCCGGTACCTGGTAACACAATGATTTTCCACCTCCAGTGGGTAATACGGCAAACACATCCCTTCCAGACATGATCTTTTCAATGATGTCTGCCTGTCCTTCCCTGAAGGCATCAAACCCCCAATACGTCCGAAGAAGCGCTTGCGCCTTGTCGTTGACTCCTTGTTTATCCATACGGGGAACTCCCCCCAATTGAAAATCTACAAACCAATCCCAGAAACCTTCTAGCTCTATAACCCCAACATGCCCACAGTCTCCATCATCATTGTCACATGGAACGCACTGCCTCTGTTGAAGCAATGCCTTCCGTCAGTCGTTGCCACTGACCATGATTCTTTTGAAATCATCCTGGCTGACAATGCCTCCGAAGACGGGTCCGCTCAATGGGTTAAGGAAACCTACCCGGATGTCAGGGTAGTGACACACCCTGAAAACTGGGCCTTTTGCCGGGGCAATAATGAGGCAATCCCTCATGCCCGCGGTAAGTACATCGTGTTACTCAACAACGACGTAGAAGTTACTCCTGGCTGGTTAACGCCATTGGTGAAGACGATGGACATGGCCCCGAAGGTAGGTGCCGTACAGCCTAAACTTTTGCAGTATACCGACCGACATCGGTTCGAATATGCAGGTGGGGCTGGAGGGTTTATGGATCGGTTCGGATATCCGTTTACGCGAGGGCGCATTTTCTTTTCGATGGAAGATGATCAAGGGCAATATGACGACGAGCGGGACATTTTTTGGGCTACCGGTGCTGCAGTCATGTTCAGGCGTTCTGCCCTCGATGAAGTCGGTTTACTTGATGAGCAATTCTTCATGCATATGGAGGAAATCGACTTATGCTGGCGCTTAAAACGAGCCGGATACCGCATTCGAGTAAATCCAGGAAGTACGGTCTATCACATTGGAGGTGGCTCTTTACCGTATGGAAACTCCCGAAAAGCGTACTACAACTTTAGGAATAGCCTTTTGATGCTCTATAAGAACATGCCTGCACGTGAATGGCCTGGGCTATTTGTTCAAAGAGCTAGTATTGATGCCATAGCCATGGCACGAGCGCTCTTAACGGGCAAATTCGGCGAATTTAGTGCTATCATTCGGGCCTATGCAGATGCTCATCTGATGAGTAAACAGTACAAAGACACACGCCCTTCCTCATTACCGGAATCGGCCCGGCCCTCCTACAAACGCAGTATTGTATTCGATTATTTTCTAAATCGGCGCAAGCGATTTCAAGATCTTCCTGAAGACAAATTTATACTGGAGTCTCCTTCTTAGCTTTCAACAACCCGGGCAGGAGTGCAAAGGATACCGCACAGAGCGTGACCCCCATTCCAATTAGTGACCAGGTGCCAGGCAACTCATCAAAAATAAAGTAGGCCATAATCGTCGAGCCTATCGGTTCCGTTAACGACAAGAGCCCCAGAATAGCGGCAGGGAAAAATTTGATCGAAAAGTTGAACGAACCATGCCCGATGAGTTGAGGAAAAATCGCCATCAGGATGCATAAAAAATAAATCCGGCCACCCAAGCCAAACAGGGGCGTCCCCGTTACTAGGGCAACGATAATCATCGAAAACGTGGCCACGCCATACATAGGGAAAATGTAAGCCAAGAAGGAAATATTCTGACGGGCCACCCGCCCTATAAGCAGATACAGACTCACCATCACGCATCCAACCAGCGCAAGCAGGTTTCCAAGTGGAGCATTTACAGCCTGCACGTCGGCGCCGCTATCCCCATACGCGATCATTAATCCTCCAATTACTGCAAAAACGATCCCTATAACTACATAAACAGACAACCGCTCTTTCAGGAATACAAAACCTAATAGACCTAAGAAAATGGGCGTCAAAGAGATAAAGACCGTGGCGCTTGCAACCGTTGTCAGGCGAATCGCTTCAAAGAAAATAAAGAAGTGAAAACCCAGCAAAACGCCTGCTACAACAATCACGCTTATCTCTTTCCTTGTAAGCTGTAACATGGCTTTTCCTTCGCGGGCAATCGCAAAAGGAGCCAGGATGACAATTGAAAAGAAGGTGCGCAGAACTACCAGGGAAAGAGATGGGGCGTCACCCGCCAGGCGAACTAAAATAGGGCTCAATGAAAAACTCATGAGCCCTAGTGCTAAAATGACATGTACGGAAGAGGGAACGGTTGTACGCGTACTCAAAAAATCCTCACATTCATCAAGGACGCAGTCGATCCATAGAACGGACCAGCTCTATATCTTTTTTAATGCGTTGTCCGGATAATCGAACCAGTACATAACCAACCATGGGAAGTACAAGCAGGACCATGCCCATTGTATTTCCAGGCAGCTCTTCCACCAGCCCCGCCATATAGGCACCCCCAAACATACCGATGATAGCAATCAGCGCTACAAACTGAAGAAGAGAAACCATCTTTAGTTGCTGCTTTCGGTTGTTATAAAAGAAGATTGTGGCCAGAGCAAACACAGCTGCAAGCACCTGGAGACCAATTACCGTTGGAACTACCCAAGTCATCGCTTCTGATGCAATGTGTGATCGTAGAAAAATAGTCGCTAAAAAGACCAAAGCAGCAATAAACAAAAGTATTGATTGAATTCGCTGAATCATGATGTAGAATGTTCGAGTGGACTTGTTTGAAGTTCCGTTCTTCGTTGGTTAATGAAATAGATAATCCGTTCTGCAAACTCGGTCGTCGAGCTTGATCCTCCTAAATCACCCGTAAGGTGGCTTCCTTCTTTAAGCACATCCATTAAGCCACTTCTGAGCAGCTTGGCTGCTTCTTTCTCGTTGATATGATTAAGCATCATCTCAGCCGAAAGGATCAGTGCCGTAGGATTAGCTTTGTTCTGGCCGGCGATATCCGGGGCACTTCCGTGCACGGCTTCGAAAACGGCATACTCAGTACCGATATTCGCTCCAGCAACAACACCGAGTCCACCAACAAGCCCGGCAACGAGATCACTCAAGATATCTCCAAACAGGTTTGTAGCAACAATGCAATCGTATCGCTCTGGATGAACCACCAGCTGCATACACATGTTGTCGATAATACGGTCGTTGAAATCTACTTCAGGGTATTCTTTCGCGATTTCGCGGCCA
The DNA here is from genome assembly GCA_019634345.1 of Rhodothermaceae bacterium. Classification (GTDB taxonomy): domain Bacteria; phylum Bacteroidota; class Rhodothermia; order Rhodothermales; family JAHQVL01; genus JAHQVL01. The sequence goes on along the minus strand of JAHQVL010000288.1, from coordinate 8,125 downwards.
ATGTCAAGAAACAGGCCGGATGATTTTTTTAAGATATTTGCTTTGTGAACCAGGGTCACTTGCTTTCTTCCATTTGCCCGGGCATGCTCGAATGCAAATCGAATGATGCGTTCTGATCCTGCACGTGTAATTCGCGCAGTGGAGTCTGCAATCTGCAAGCGTTCGTCGAAGGTCTCAATGCCTGAGTACAATCCTTCTGTGTTCTCGCGAAAGATGACCAGGTCAACATTTTCAAAACGAGTCTGTACGCCGGGCAAAGTAGCTGATGGCCGGACGTTTGCGTGCAGATCCAGCTTTTGGCGCAACTGAACATTTACGCTTTTAAACCCTTTACCGACAGGAGTTGTAACGGGCCCCTTGAGGGCTACGCGGTTTTTTCTGATTGAGTCCAAAACAGCTTCAGGAAGAGGCTCGCCCACAGTCTCCATAGCTGCAAGGCCTACTTCTTCACAACGCTCCCAATCGATCTTCACCCCTGTCGCCTCTAGCACGTTTACGGTTGCGCCGACGACTTCCGGTCCGATACCGTCGCCTGGTATAAGGGTTATTCGATGTGTCATGTACGTTATATGGTTGTGAAATAATAAAAGCTGCTTTTTGCATGTTACACGTGAACAAAGAAAAAAAGCTCTGCCAAGGCAGAGCTTTTCTGGCAACTTTCTTATTTACTACTCTCTAAAGATTCGAAATGTCGCGTTTAGAAGAGTAATTTATACGCAAAGTTCCCGCTTCACGCAATTCTTGCTGTACCCTGGTGACAACCCCCATCTCAGAGGTTTCGTCAACACGAAGAGATACAATCAATCGAGGTTGCTCCTGCCATTTACGATACATGATGCTTCGTATAACAGTCATATCCTCAACAAGCGCATCATCAATCTGTATCGATGTAGGTCCAAACTGGTTGAGACCTTGTTTCAAAGGACCAATCCAGATGTAAGACACAAGACGCTTTTGTTCGATCTTTGTAAGAGCTTCTGCCTTAGGCAACGTTGTACGAACTTGAACCGTTGTTTCACGAAGTACCGTCGTTACCATGAAGAAAATCAAAAGCATAAAGATGATATCCGGCAGTGAAGCGGTAGGGATATCATTAGCTCCAGACTTTGCTTGCTTCTTTTTAAAATGTGCCATTTAATTATCTCGGTATGAAAATAACGGTTACTGCTCTAGATCGTCAGGCTCGGCGATTGAAATAGCCGCTGGATAGTCCTTACGAATAGCAACCTTCACATCGTCAGGTGCTTCCGTATAGGTTACACCACCCATACCCATTCTTCGCAATTCTGAATTCCAAATATTGAAATATCCCATCCATACTTCATCAAGCACCTGGATATACGTATCGTAAGGTGTTTGAGATGAAGTCTTGATAGAGACAATCGCAGAGGTTGGGCTTACCGAATAATTCGGGTCGGACCCGTTGTTGGTAACGTGCTTAACGACCTCATCCCTGATCATGTTAACGCCTGAAGGTTTATCTTCGAGCAAAACCTGGCCGGTTTCGTTCACCAAAATCTTGAGCATGTTTCGCTCGCGAATTGGTGGAGGTTCAACGTCATCCTCGAGTTTAGGAGGCAACACCATCCCGATACCCGTGTCCACGTCGATAGTAGTTGTTACAAGAAAGAAGATCAGAAGCAAGAAAGCGATATCCGCCATCGATGCTGTTGGAATTTCAGCTTCACTTCGCTCCTTTTTTTTGAGTAATGCCATGGCCTCTCAATAAAATATCTTATGAGTGAGTGGCAGTTAAACTACCGAAAAACACCGCGAAAACTCGTATAAAGCATCGCACCGATTGCAGCAGCAATCAAAACAACCATTGTGTAGATACCTGCTTCGGCCCACGTTGGTACTACGGCGAGCCCAAGCACGCCAAACAGTACAAACGGGAATCCTATGAAGAGCATCTTTGATGGCTCAACCTTGCCATTCATAATGCTTCGAAGGCCGAACATGAGGATGGACAATAAGCTGAGACCTACGAGGGCTATCACAACGAAGATAGCGATCTGTTCAATAGGCATAATTTTAAGTAGGAAAAGGTTAAAAAGGGATACTTACACAGCGAAGTTGCAAACCTTTGAACACCCCGGGATGCCAATCCGGCATCCCGGCTGTCCGATACTCGGAGGGAGGTGTGCAACAACCAGGGCTCAATTAGCCTTGATTTCCACCTGCAGCTGCTTTGTCTTCTTGAAGAACTGGACGCCCTGCATTCATAAGAATCAGAGAATCGATCAATTCAATAGAAGCCTCTTCCATTTCAACAACGATACGGTCAATCTTAGATACCGCGTAGTTGTAGAATACTTGCAAAATGATAGCTACGATAAGACCAAATACCGTGGTCAAAAGAGCTACCTTAATACCACCCGCTACAAGGCTCGGGGAGATATCACCGGCTGTTTCGATAGCATCAAACGCTTCAACCATCCCGATTACCGTTCCGAGGAATCCAAACATCGGAGCAAGTGAAATCGCGAGTGCTAACCAAACAAGACCTCTTTCGAGAAAGTTCATCTCAATAGAGCCATAAGAAATAACTGCCTTTTCTACAGCGTCAATGCCTTCATCATGACGGAGCAGACCGGCCTGAAACACTGAAGCAACAGGGCCGCGAGTCTTAGCACATACTTCCTCAGCAGCTGCTACGCCACCTTCGTCAAGAGCACGCTTAACGTTCACGAGGAACTTACGTGTATTGATGTCAGCGCGGTTTAGCGTAATAATACGCTCGAAAGCGATCGCCATACCGAGAATCAATACAACAAGGATAGGCCACATATAGCCGCCTCCCTCATTGAACCGGTCTACCAGCATGTTAATCGGACTGCCTTCGGCGGCTGCTTCTTGTGGAAGTAAAATGAGAAGATTTAAAAGCTGCATGGACACAAGCCTCCCGTACAAATTTTATTGGGTTCGTGATTGTTTATTTGACCATTACGGTGGGCCAGCCAACGCTTAACGGTGGGTTAGCTGACTGTAAGCCGTAATAAACACATATTTACGCATTATGTCCACCCCAAAATGAAGGAATGAGCATCTCTGCGGTTTTCGGTTAGAGGGGTCGAGTAAAAGGACACCTCATTTTTGTAATAGTTGCTCTAAGCTAAGAAACAGTTTATCGATTTTCCAAACACTTCCTCAACTTTAATAAAAATAAACAATTATCCGAACCAAGAGAGAGTAAGAATGTGGGGTATTGCTTTTACTGCAATTCATAAAAAAACACCGGCCATCCATCATGGACAGCCGGTGCTTACAACCCTTCAAATATGAGGTTTTTAGCTAAATTTTGACTAATGGTTCAGTGCGAGAAGATCTTCTGCAGATCGCCATAGGTTAAGCGCTTCGTTTAGGGTGCGGTCATATTCATGACGGATTGGATACCAGGCAGCCTGGTCAAACATACGCACAGCAATGTGAGCTTTTAACAGGTTCTTCATCCATTCTTTCTCTTTTTCCACCTCGCTTCGGACAAAGTACCGCTCATCTTCTGCGATTTCAGTGGGCACTTCGTCCTCACCGACGATAAAGATTTTGTTTGATACCAGGAAGGATTCAAACTCAGCAAAGGTATCTTCACCAATGTCAAAGTTAGTCACAAAGTCATCTCTCAGCTCCAGCCATGCATCTTGATCTTCGACCCCCTCGTGGAACGACTCACTGTGGGTAGCCACCCAGTCCCTGGCAAATACGCGATCATGTCTTTTCCCTAATACGGCCTGAACAAACGGGGAAATACTATCTCGGCTAATGATATAGTCAGGCAGAATCCCCCCTCCTCCTACAACAATGCGCCCGTTGTCTGTTTCATACTTAAGCGAATCAGGAATTTGATCCACGATCTCAGCAGCATCCAGGGCTTCTTCAGACTCATGGAGTGCTACTTTTGAATTATAATAGTCTTCTCGGTCCCCACTTTCATAAGGCGTCTGAATAAACCGGCCAGACGGGGTATAGTACCGGGAAATCGTCATGCGCAGCACACTGCCGTCCTGGAAAGGAAATTGCTTCTGTACCAGACCTTTACCAAAGGTACGCCGGCCTACGATCAGGGCGCGATCGTGATCTTGGAGTGCGCCAGCAACAATTTCACTCGCTGAGGCAGATTGCTCGTTCACCAGTACAATCACAGGCATATCTTCAAGCAATCCTTTAACATGCGCCCTGTTTTCAGAGTTAAAATCAGGAATGCGGCTTTTTGCAGATACGATCAGTTTTTCACCAGACACAAACTCATCGCTGATTCGAATCGCCATATCCATGAAGCCACCCGCGTTGTTTCTCAAATCGAGAACCATGCGCTCCATGCCCTGATCTTTTAGATCGCGAGACGCTGTCATAAATTCTTTATACGTCGTGCGTGCGAACCGCTGTAGCTTAACGTAACCCGTCTTGCTATCAATCATGTACGAGGCATCAACAGTGTGGATCGGGATCTTACCTCGCGTAATAGTGAAGGATAGATCTTCGTCATACCCGGGCCTTCGGACGTGCACCTTAACCTTCGTTCCACGCGGCCCTTTTAACGACCGCTCTACATCCCGGCGGGTATATCCAATGGCAGAGGAGTCATCGACGCCGATGATTCGGTCTCCCGACCACAAGCCGGCCTTTTCGCTAGGCCCTCCAGGCAAAGGATTCAGAACAGCAAGCGTATCCTGATCGTCTTCACCGGGGATAAATTCGTAAGAGATACCGATTCCATCAAAGGATGCGTTAAAATCTTCATTTACATCTTGCATCCGTTCAGCATCGATGTAAATCGAGTGCGGGTCGAGGTCCTTCAACATCCCCTGAATGCCTTCTTCAGCCAGGCTGGCTGTATCTACATCATCCACATATCGCTTACTGATGATTTTAAACGCTTCCTCCAACTTCCGCATCGACTCATAGGTATCGTCTGACGACATAGCCGATTCAATCTGCATCCCCAATATCACCCCTGAGATTAACAATCCAGTTGCCAGCGTCAAAATCTTTTTACTTCGCATATTGCTTGACCTGCGATTAAGCTGAATAGAAAATTAGAATCGTATAAGTAGTATGTACTCAAAGATTCTCATTGGGTTACAATGAGATCATATTTTTCTTCACACTCCCATCATAATTGACTCTTCAAAAAGTCGACATCCTGCTTCATGACAGCAATCGTTTGCTTTTTCACCTCAGCTCGATCCCCATTGTTCGTCTCATGGGGCATATCGTATTCAAAGTGCAAAGAAATGGGGCCGTTGATGCCAAGGGAGCGGGTCATTTCTGAGTACGTTTCGAAATCAACCATGCCTTCCCCTAACGGAGTATTGTGTATCCGCCATCGATTTCCGTCCTGGATCCAGTGAAAATCCTTCATGGCAGTTATCTTTATATAAGGGGCCAATAATTTCATGCCAAGTGTCCAGGAGGTCCCCCCTTCTGCCGTAGCATGACGGACATCGTATTGGCAGCCAACCCATTGGGGATCAAGCCCATCCAAGAGATGATGAATGTCCCAAACCGGTCCTCCTACATTCGTTCCAGAATGATTCTGATACGCACCATGAATCCCATATTCTTTGTTCAGTGCGGCCAATTCGCTTAACTGACGTTTATGATAAGCCAATGAATCAAGTATACGTTTATCCTGAGCGTACTTGAAATATCCCATACGGTAGAATCGAATACCTAAATCGCTAGCAACCTCTAAAATAGCACGTGTTCGCGGGTCAGTAGGATCTGTAATCGCCGTCGTCATCATGGGCGCTTTTAAACCCGCTTTTTTGAGAAACTCCACAGCCCTTGGGAGATCTCGCTCAACATTCTCCGGCAATACATGTCCCCTCGGCCTTACGGTCAACGATACACCGTCAAACCCAATCTCAGCCGCCGTCTCCGCCATTTCCTCATACTCCATCCATTGCAGGTGCTTAGAAAAAAGACAAATCGGCCCCCTGTCGCGTTTAGAAATGCTAGAACCAGTTGCTAATGGTGCAACGGCCCCAACGATTGCGGCCGTTGACAAGGTTGAGATAAAATCGCGACGTGTAGGCATGGGGAGGCAGGAGTTCAATGTTTAAAGTTCAATGTTCAACGTTGTTAAGGCCTCCCCCCTACAACAACCCGAAACACGAAACCCGCAACCCGAAACACTGGTTTTGCTCGCAAAATCAGCTTATTCGTCTAGAACATATATCTGAGACAGGTTACGGGCTAGTTGGCCGTAATCGAGTCCGTATCCTATAACGAACAGATTTGGGACGGGAAATGCAACATATTTGAGGTCTAGATCGACTTGCGTGGCCTCGTATTTATGTAGGAGAACGGCCACCTCAACAGAAGCCGGCTTGTACTCGTTCATCCGCTGCATCATAAACTCCATAGATAGGCCAGTATCCACAATGTCCTCAACAACGATCACATGACGGCCTTCGATCTGCGCGTCAATACTCTTTAACTCATGGACCCGTCCACTAGATACTTTTGCATCACCATAAGACGACAGCTTGATAAAGTCGATCTCCGAATCCAGGTCGATGGCCCTGATAAGATCTGCCAAAAACATAAAAGCGCCATTCAGCACCCCGATGAGTATCGGCTTCTTGCCCTCATAATCGTTGGTAATCTGGGCCCCAAGTTCCTGGATACGCTGTTGAATCTGTTCTTCCGACAGGTACAAGCGAAATCGCTGCCCCCTGCACATCACGGTTTCTTTATTCATTTGAATACGTTCAAGGTTCAAAGTTCAGGGTTCAAAGTTACACGGCTCTCTAGCAGCACAAGAAACCTTGAACCTTGAACCTTGAACTTTGAACGTTTTTCATCCCTTAGGATGAAAAACAATCCTAACAATCTCTTTCGTCGCCTCAGTCACCTTCACAGGATCAGCCATTCGGAGGCCTAGAACCCAGATGATTTCACCGGCGGCTTCCAGTACATAGGTAGATGCACGTTGGTGACTTGGGATCTTGGCGTCGGTGAGCAAATCGCTCACCTTTTTGTGCCCGCTCATGCCAAATGGAATCAACCTGTCCCCGGCATTCCATTGACGTACCGTCAAGGGAGGGACTAACGCGTGTTTATCCACTAGGATAACGTTGCTACTGGTCTGGGTGAGTGACTCTGGCTGATTGATATGCACGAAAATATCCAACTTCCCGCCGTCGAAAGCAAGCGTTCCTCCTTCTGAAAAGTCAGGTAATTCAAATACATGTGCAGATTCATAGGAGGCTCCGGCTGGAACAAAGACCAGGTGCGTTCGCTCGCGCCACACCGTACCGGTTGAGAACGTGATTTTGCGCCCCACCTGGGCAAAGCTAAGATCAAGCAAGGCATCCACCATATGGTAACTGACTTCTTTACCAGGCATCCACGTATATAAAAATTGTAAAAGGATGCGTTTTATCCATACGGGGGGTTGTTCAGACAAAGCATGCATAATCAGCCGATCAGGCCGCGGGCAGCATTTCTTGAAGCGACGCTCTAATTCGCCCTGAAGGCTATGCCTCCAATACCCTTGAAAGATCGTTGCCGAACGAGCCAGATTGGCTGTCACAGATTGCCCAAAATGCTCCTTTAATAACGGAAGAACGCGGTTGCGCATCACATTTCGTTTATACGCATCGCTTCGATTAGAAGCGTCTTCTCTCCAGGGAATCCCTTTCTCTTTTGCATATGCAAGGATGGCCTCCCGAGGTTGGTTCAATAAGGGGCGGATGAGTTGTATTCCACTTTCAGGCGCCAGCCTTCTTTTGGGCTTCATGCCTGCTACCCCTTCCATCCCACTTCCTTGTACCAGCTTAAGTAGAACGGTCTCAGCCTGATCATCCTGATGATGAGCCACAGCAATGTGTTCAATGCCCTGCTTTTCAGCAACGTCCTTAAAAAAAACATACCTGAGCTTTCGGGCAACTTCTTGAAATGAACGACCACGTTCCGACTCTTTTAACTCTGGATCAGCCTGCCTGACATAATAGGGAATATGCTTTTCAGCCGCATAGGACGCAACGAAGGCCTCATCGCCATCTGACTCCTCTCCCCTGAGTTGATAGTTCACGTGAGCGATGTGCACCTCACAGGCCAGATCACGCAACAGATTAAGTAACACCATCGAATCAAGGCCGCCACTTACGCCTACGAG
>JAHQVL010000287.1 GCA_019634345.1 Rhodothermaceae bacterium | reverse complement strand
GCATTGGAGGCCGATGTGTGTGAGATGAAGCGATTGTACGTAAAGCCGGCGTTTCGGGGGGTAGGGCTTGGGAAGAAACTGGTAGACGCCATTATTGCTGAAGGCAGGAAGAGGGGGTATAGCGCGATGCGTTTAGACTCTGCTCCAATGCAAGAGCGAGCGCAGGAGCTGTATCGAAAAGTAGGATTTGTGGACATCGCGTCCTACAATAGTAACCCGATGGATGGGGTTTGCTATATGGAATTGAGCCTGGACTCTTGAGGATCAATGCCTCTTTTTACCTCTGAACGAGAGCGAACCCTTTGGTTGTGGACGCTGGCCGTCCTGGTTGCCATCTATTCAACACTAGGACCGGCTCGTGTACTGGTTGAAGTGCTAGAGGCACACAATCTGGCCAGGGCAATGGCTATTGGTCTTTTCATTCTGATTGCAGGTGGGGTTATCTGGTGGTGGATAAAAAGGCGACCGGGCTGGCGCGAAATTGTCGTGCTATTCTGTGTCGGTTTTGCGTACTGGATGGTATGGGTCAGAATGCAAAGTTGGGCCGAGCGTACGCATCTCATAGAGTATGGCATTGTGGCTGCTCTCATTCACCAGGCACTTCAGGAACGTAGTCGAAATGGGAAGGGGACGGCATTGCCTGTTTCTGCTCTTGCGATGATGCTAACTGCAATGTTAGGTACCATCGATGAATGCATCCAGGCCTTTCTCCCAAATCGCGTTTTCGACGGACGTGATATTTTCTTTAACGCTTTTGCCGGTTTCATGGTAGTTGCTGGGCGATTAGCATTAGCCCCTCAAAAACAACCGGGCTGGCGCGTCTGGTTTTTATGGCTTATGGCGTGCTCGATAGGATGGGGAGAAGGTGTATATCTAGGCTGGTTTAGCAGCGATGAGCCTAAAACATTGCAGTCGATCCCGCCCGTTATGCTGGCCGGGTATATGGGGGTGGTTGCTGGTGGCCTGTTGATTGGGGTTCTACAATGGCTTGTACTGCGTTGGCACGTAAACCAGGCAATTCGTTGGGTTGGGGCGAATGCTCTTGGTGTTGTACTTATTGGAGGAGTGATATTTGGCGTAGGTATTCTTGATTCTACTGCGGGTTGGTTGATTGGCGTAAGCCTGGTGGGTGTGGTTTTGGGAGTCCTACAGTGGGCTGTAATTCGTAAAGTCCTTCCACGAGCAGGCTGGTGGGTATTGGCAAGCAGTCTAGCGTGGGGGATAGGCATGCCTGCTGGTGATGCGGTAGGCCCGCCAGGGCTTGGAGCAGTTTATGGAGCCATAACAGGAGCTGCGATTGTACTATTGTTGCGTCAACGGTCAATTTCAGTCCATGCTGATTCTCGTGAAGAATGATGGGTAGTGTACCTGCCAAAAATGACGTATTTACGGGATGGATTTTTTCGTCTCTGCTTGGTATCCATGATAATGATACCGACGTATGGATTGGGGCGCATAGTGATATCAGCACAGCCTATCTACTCGTTTCCTGGTGTACGTTTTAACTCTCATCCAATACTTATAACCACTCGCTGGTAAATCTCTACTCCAGCAAAGTTAGACTATTCAAGAGTACTGTTTAAGCATGAAGCCATCTATTTTTAGCGCTGCCATACTACTGGCAAGTCTCCTTTTATTCGTCCCCGTTCAAGCGCAAGAATTCAAAATGAAGTGGGGCGATGTGCCTTTAGAAGATCTAAGAATGACCACATTTGAAGCCGATACCAACGCTCACGCGGTTATTTTGGGAGAATTGGGGGAAGTAGAAGTTGATGTTAGAGGAAGGGTGATGTATAACTACCACATTCGCGTAAAGCTTCTATCTGAGGCAGCCTATGATGACTGGGGTACCTTTTATATTCGGTATTGGGATGGAGACTATCCGGAGCGGATTAGCAAGGTTCAAGGAAACACCTTTGTACTGGATGACAGAGGGAAAGTCGTCCGTCATAAACTAGACAAGAAGCAGATATTTAAAGAGAAAGTGACCGACGATGTAAGGCAGGTGCAGTTTACAATGCCTGCTCTACAACCAGGGGCAGTGGTTGAGTATCGATATACAATGTCAACTGAAAACCCTGTCCTCTTGCCTGATTGGGACTTTCAGCATGCTGAACCAACGTTATGGTCGGAATACAGGGCTACTCTTTCCCAGCACTTTGGCTATGTGCAAGTGCATAGCGTGCCTTATTTCTCTGTGCAAGAAGAACAAGAGGCCATCGGCCCCGAAGGAAATTCGACAGAATACCGTTGGGCGATCAAGAATATGCCTGCCTTAAGGGAAGAACCGTACATCACCACATTAGATGATTACAAAGCAAAGATCGAGTTTCAGTTATCGAAATACGTTGTACCCGGTTATCCGCCGCAAACCTACATGAGTACCTGGAAAGAGCTCGCTCAAGAGCTGCGGGAAAGTGCGGGTTTTGGGGTAGCCATGAAAGGCAACAAGCGTGTGCGCACTCTTACCGAAGAAGTTACGGCTGGAATTACCGATCCCCATGAAAAGCTAAGTGCCATTCACAACTATGTTCGGAGTACGATTACGTGGGATGGCAAGTATCGGTTTTTTGCCGACAATAAAATGGATAATGTGATCAAGGATGGCACTGGAAGTAATGCGGAGCAAACGATGCTACTCATTGCCATGCTGCGAAGCGCCGGCATTGAAGCGTATCCTGTCTTGCTTAGCACCAGGGGGAATGGCGCGATTACCCGTTTATATCCCCTGTTGTCTCAGTTTAATTATGTAGTCACAAAAGCCAATGTGAACGGGAAGGAGTATATGCTTGACTGCACTGAGCCCTTAGCTCCCAGTGATTTATTGCCTATGCGGGCACTAAACGGATCAGGTTGGTTGATAAGCGAAACAACGGATCAGTGGGTCCCTCTTCGGTCTTCTGAAAAATACGTTCAGCTGGTTCGAATGGAGGGTTCGCTGGATGAGTTTGGGCGATTGGAAGGACAATTAACGGCCTCCAGTGACGGGTATGGCGCATTAGCTCTACGATCCATTCTGGACGAAACCAGTGAGGATGATATTGTGAGAGAAGAGTTGCTGGATGAATTAGACGGAATGGAAGTGAGCGGTGTCCAGATCGAGAACAGGGATAATATTGAGCAGCCGTTATCGGTTTCTGCCGCTCTGTCACTTGAAGGGTTTGCTCAACAAGCAGGGGATTATCTGTACGTCAATCCCCACGCGTTAAGCCGCGTCGAAGAAAATCCACTCCGGCTCGAGGAGCGTACGTTCCCTGTAGACCTGGGATTCCCTTATGACATTGTATACTCTGTTCAAATTAAATTACCTGAAGGGTATGAGGTTCAGGAAACGTTGCCGGATACCCGAATGGTTTTACCAGAAAAGGGCGGCGTATTTCAACGAAGTACGCAAGTGAGTGATGGTCAGTTGGTCATGCAAACACGGTTTGTATTATCCAAGGCAAAGTACACACCGAAGATGTATAAAAATCTTCGCGAGATGTACGACCGAGTCGTTGCAGCTGAAGCGGAGCAAATTGTGTTGATGCGAGGGAGTAATGAATAGGATGGAAATAAAACGAGGTTTGCTTGGGCTCAGCATTCTCCTATTATTTTTTGCTCAAGCAACAATCGTAGACGCCCAGGACTATCCCGAAAACTTTGATCCTTCCTTCAGTGCAGAGGCCTTGCCTCACATGATACTAAGCGACGAGGATGATGCCATTGTCCGCCTTGATGAGCAGTTTTTCGATGTTAAGAACATAGGCAAGGCAACGCTCACTGTACATCGTGCGGTTACTATTCTTAATGAAGGTGCGCGTGATGAAGGCGAATTCTATGTCGTTTATGACAAGTTGCGCACGTTGAAAAAGATTGAAGGTGTTGTGCGCAACGCAAAAGGTAAAGTAGTCCGAAAGTTGGATAAGGAAGATATGGATGACTACAGCGCGGTTTCTGGATTCTCTCTGTATGAGGATAACCGGGTTCGCGTTGCCGGGTTGTATCACAACGAATACCCATACACTGTTGAGTATACGATTGTGCTAGATTTAGATGGATTGCTGTTTTGGGATCCATGGTCTCCCTTGGGAAGCGAACTCCCTCTCGAATATGGACGGTATGAGGTAACTGTACCAGAGGGGATGCCTGTCAGGTACAAAGTAGTGGGAATGGAGTTAGCGCCCCAAATCTCGCAAAGTGGGAGAAAAACGACGTATCGGTGGGAGCTCTCTTATCTGCACATGTTCAAAGAATTGTTGATTGTGGATAGTAATCAGGGACTTATTGCACCTGCTGTTGACGACGTAACTGTGCATGTTGCCCCTGAGGAATTTGAAATTGAAGGCTCCAGAGGCGATATGCGTTCTTGGGAGACCTTTAGTACCTGGTATTATAGCCTGGGCGAAGGAAGAGATGTATTGCCAGGCGATGTAAGAAATCGTATTCGAAGCATCACCTCAGGTATCCAGGATCCGGTAGAAAAAGTTAAAAAGGTATATGAAGAGTTTCAGGCTACTACGCGATATGTAAGTGTTCAATTGGGCCTGGGAGGATGGCAACCCTATGATGCGATGTATGTGGCAGAGAACGGGTATGGCGACTGCAAAGCCCTGACGAATTACTTATATGCGCTACTCAAAGAAGCCGGTATTCGTAGTTATCCTGCTTTGATTGAATCAGGCCGATTTGCCGACGAAATCCTCGAAGATTTTCCGAGTAATCAGTTTAATCACGTGGTGCTGATGGTGCCTATGCCGGCAGATACCCTGTGGTTGGAAGCTACTGATCAAACCGCTCCCTTTAATCACCTGGGCGTTGCGAATGAAGACCGTTATGCATTGGTTGTTCGTCCAGATAACGGCGAATTGGTGCGGACACCCCAAACCTCTTCGGCAAGAAATCGACGGTTTCGCACATCGAGTGTACGTCTGACAGGATCTGGCTATGCAACCGCAGAGGTTGAGGCAAAATATACAGGCAATCGTCAGGACTATATTCGTCATAATCTCGTTAAGGCGTCTGGTAGAGAGCAGATGGATTGGTTACGAAACGTCACTGATATCCCCTCTTTTGATATCACGTCCGCGGATTTTACCGCTGTACAGGGGCGCCAGGCCGAGATTAAGATCCCCTTCAGCCTGGATCTGCCCCGGTACGCATCTAAGAGTGGAAAGCGTTTGTTTGTACCGACGAACTTGTTTCGAACCACCGTATCTGTTCCAGAAGGAGAGTACATCCCTAACGATCCTGTGAAGCTTGCCTATGCCTATGCGGATGAGGAAGATGTGCTGTTCGCGTTGCCCGCGGGATATACAGTAGAAGCCATGCCCGAAAATGTTGAGTTCGAGACCCCTTTTTCAGTATATCGTGCGACCCATACCCAAACGGAAGAAGGAGCGGTAGAATATAAGCGAACGATTGAGTTTAAAACGCGAGTCATACAGCCTGCGATGTATGGTGAATACCGGGATTTCCTAAAGAAGGTAGCACGGGCGGATCGGTCGCAAATCGTTTTGGTAGCTCAACCATAGATTCATTTGTTTTAATGAAACCCCAAGTGAATACGAGGCGTTGACAGTCCGCATATCAGATAGTGTACATGCTTGTCGGGGAATCATGTTAACATCGCCAAGAGGGAATCCCATCACCCTGTTCGCTGGACGTTCCAATCCTGCACTGGCTCACAAAATAGCTCAAGCATATGGGCAAGAGTTGGGTCAGGTTGCTATAAAGGAATTTGCAGACGGAGAGATCTACATTAAGTATGAGGAGTCCATACGAGGCTCCGATCTATTTATCACACAGAGTACACCTGCACCTGGGGATAACTGGATAGAGTTGTTAATGATGATCGATGCTGCAAGGAGAGCATCAGCCGCTCGAATTACAGCCGTGATGCCATACTTTGGTTATGCACGTCAAGACCGCAAGGACCAGCCGAGGGTGGCTATTGGTGCAAAGGTAATGGCGAATATGTTGACCACGGCCGGCGTGGACCGAATTCTTACGATGGATCTGCATGCCCCTCAAATTCAGGGATTTTTTGACATGCCTGTGGATCATTTATACGGGTCTGCGGTTTTCATCGACTATTTTCGGGCGCTAAACCTTACAAATCTGGTTGTTGTAGCACCAGATGTGGGGGCCATAAAGATGGCACGGGCTTACGCGAAGCGATTAGGAGCTGATCTAGCGGTAATCGACAAGCGAAGACCACAACAGAACGAAGCGCAAGTGATGAATATCATTGGTTCTGTACGTGGGAAGAACGTGCTGATTATGGATGACATTGTTGATACGGCGGGTACGTTAACGAGTGCAGCCAATGCACTGCGTGATGCTGGTGCGCTGGAGATAATGGCTGCGTGTACGCATCCTTTGTTATCCGTTCCAGCATATGAGCGTATCGAATCGTCAGCGCTGAGCCGGTTGGTAGTGACGGATACCATACCACTCCGGCGGACTTCCCCTTGCATAGAGGTAGTCAGCGTTGCTGGTATATTTGCCGATGCGATTCGCAGAATTTATACCGATGAGTCTGTATCGACTTTATTTGTGCCTTAGCGCTGTTTTTTTCATGCCAGATATGGATGAGCATTGTATCTGGTTCAAAGTATTGTGTTTAAGTAGTCATGGAATTTACAACATTAGAAGGGACGGCTCGCAATAAGGGAAAAAGCCGTACTCGTGCATTACGCAGAGAAGGTCAGGTCCCAAGTGTGCTTTATGGGCACAATGTCGAGCCATTAAGTTTCCACATCAATATCAGGGCGTTGAACCAGTTGATTCGTGCCCAAGAAACCCCGCTTGTGCAGATTGAAATGGATGGGAAGAGCTGGAAGTGCATTCTGAAAGATGTCGATTATCATCCGGTATCAGACCTCCCTATTCATGCCGACTTTCAGGTCCTGCAGGATGGAGAGAAGATCAGCCTTACCGTACCTTTCCGATTCACTGGAACTCCAGTTGGTCAGATCCAGGGTGGAAATACGCAGTTTGTGCTCAGTGATGCAGACATCGTTTGTTTGCCGAAAGACATCCCTGCGTTTTTTGAAATCGATATTGTTGATCTAGGCATTGGGGAAAGCATTCATATTCGCGATATTGATATTGATTATGAAGGCGTCGAATTCACTGCTCCAGCCAGTCAGACCATCGTAATGATTCACGCTCCACGTATTATTGCTGTTGACGAAGAAGGTGAAGGTGAAGAGGGCGTTGAAGGCGAAGAAGGCGTTGAAGAAACAGAAGAAGCGGCAGAGTAGCGTCTACTATGCTCGTCGTGAAAGGGGTTTTTTGCTTAGCAGAACCGTTTTTTCTTCGGGCAGTAGAATAGCCAGCCAAAAAAATGGCTAGTTCAAAACGCCTGATTGTAGGATTAGGGAATCCAGGTGCTGAATACGAGCAAACACGTCATAACGTCGGGTTTATGGCGGTAGACGTGTTAGCGGAAAAAGCGAAGATAACCTTATCGCCTGATCGAGGACCTGCTTTAGCTGGATCTGGTCGATACAGAGGACGGCCTCTTAGCCTGGTCAAACCCCTTACTTACATGAACCGTAGTGGATCGGCTGTGAGGCATCACATGAAGAAGCTGGGGCTCTCCTCGCGTGATGTTTTGGTTTTATACGACGATTTGAATCTTGAGCCAGGAGTCATCCGGATCCGTCAAAAAGGCAGTTCGGGAGGACACAATGGTATGCAAGACATTATCGATGTGTTAGGGAGTGATGATATTCCGCGTGTACGCATCGGCATTGGCAGCAATTTCAGCCGTGGTCGGCAAGTTGACTATGTCCTCTCTGCATTTCAGGATGACGAGATGGAGGTCATGGAACCGGCGATCAAAAATGCTGGAGAGGCTTCTCTTCTTTTTATTCGGGAAGGTATCGTTGCAGCTATGAATCGATTTAATAAGAAAAAATAGCCCCTCTCATAGATTCATCCTGGAATTATTTTCATTCATGCCAGAAGATGAATACACCCATTATAATTGATTATAATTTATAATAGCGCGTTGCGATTATTGTGAACGATCAGGAGGAACACCTTTTCTATGGATAGCTCACTCATTACAAATCTAGTACCAGTTTCTGGTGTACTTGCATTGATATATGCATTCACCAAGGCACGCTGGGTTGGAAATCAGGACCCTGGCACAGAGGAGATGAAGGAGATTGCTTCATCGATTGCCGAAGGAGCTCGAGCCTTTTTACGCACTGAGTACCGCATTCTTGGTATTTTTGTAGTCGCTGTGGCTGCATTGTTGGCATTTGCTAATGCAGGAAACGAGGATTCGTCCTGGTTGGTTGCCGTATCATTTGTGATTGGTGCATTGTGCTCTGGGACGGCGGGTTTCATCGGGATGAATGTGGCTACCAAGGCAAACGTCCGAACCACCAACGCCGCACGTACCGGGTTGGCTCAGGCGTTGAATGTCGCGTTCTCTGGAGGTCTCGTGATGGGTCTCAGTGTAGTCGGCTTAGGTTTGTTAGGATTAGGAGGGTTGTTTATCATATACAGCCAGATGGAGTGGGAGATGATCCGGGTTATCAATGTGCTGTCAGGCTTTTCTTTAGGCGCCTCTTCGATAGCGTTGTTTGCTCGTGTAGGCGGAGGGATTTATACAAAAGCTGCTGACGTAGGGGCGGACCTTGCTGGTAAAGTATATGAGGGTATCCCAGAGGACGATCCTCGAAACCCCGCTACCATCGCAGACAATGTGGGCGACAACGTTGGTGATGTGGCAGGAATGGGAGCGGATCTGTTTGAGAGCTATGTAGGCTCTATTATCGGTACGATGGTTCTTGGCGCTGCGTTTATACCTGTCTTTCAGGGGATTGACGGCACGTTACCATTAGCCGGCGTATTGATGCCAATGGTAATTGCCGGGATCGGAATTGTTGTAGCGATCATCGGATCGTTCTTTGTCCGCGTAAAAGAGGGAGGAAGCCCTCAGAGAGCGTTGAACACGGGTGAGTTCGGCGCTTCTTTTATTATGGCGATTCTGTCCTACTTTATTATTACAAACATGCTACCGGAAGAGTGGACATTCAACGGGGTGATTTATCACTCTCTGGGTGTTTTTTGGGCGGTATTGATTGGACTGGCATCGGGCGTATTAATCGGCTTAATTACCGAATACTACACCTCTACTCACACTAAACCTGTTATAGGTGTTGTGAATCAAAGTGTGACCGGATCTGCTACAAACATCATTGCCGGCCTTGGCCTGGGTATGTACTCAACAGGGTTGCCTGCAATCGTTCTTGCTCTAGCCATCATCGGTGCATTTCACTTTGCTGGATTGTATGGGATTGCAATCGCTGCGGTTGGTATGCTGGCTGTAACGGGCATTCAGTTAGCCGTAGATGCTTACGGTCCTATTTCTGATAACGCTGGAGGAATTGCCGAGATGGCTCAGCTTCCTCCTGAGGTGAGAGAGCGTACCGATGCGTTGGATGCGGTTGGAAATACGACGGCTGCAATCGGAAAAGGATTTGCGATTGGAAGTGCCGCGCTCACGGCACTCGCGCTCTTTGCTGCCTTCATGCAGCAGGCGAATGTGTCAAACATCGACGTATCCAATCCGATAATTCTATCTGGGCTTCTTCTAGGTGCCATGCTTCCATACGTCTTCAGTGCCATGGCGATGGGGGCTGTTGGACGAGCAGCGGGTGAAATGATCAAAGAAGTGGGCCGTCAGTTTAACGAGATCAAAGGGCTACGAGAAGGCACGGCTCGCGCTGAGTACGCCAAATGTGTAGACATTTCTACAAAGGCGGCCATTCGTGAAATGATGCTACCAGGAATTATGGCGGTAACTGTGCCCGTTGTAATAGGCTTTATCAGCAAAGACATGCTAGGCGGCTTATTGGTAGGGGTTACCGTTTCTGGAGTACTTCTCGCCATCTTCCAATCGAATGCAGGTGGTGCCTGGGACAATGCCAAGAAGAGAATTGAAGGGGGCGTCGAAATTGATGGTGTGAAATATGGAAAGGGCAGCGAAGCGCATAAAGCAGCGGTAACTGGCGATACAGTCGGTGATCCCTTGAAAGATACTTCAGGTCCGAGTTTGAACATTTTGATCAAACTGATTGCTGTCGTTTCTCTAGTTATCGCTCCATTGATTGCGTAGTGATTTTTTAGGTTCCAGGTTCCAGGTTCCAGGTTCCAGGTTCCAGGTTTCGGGTTGGTTTCGTGGTTTGATCTGGAACGCGAAACGCGGGACGTGAAACCAATCAAAAGGCACTTTTGATTGTAATATATTGACCTTAATTAGAAAACCGGCTCTACTTTTGCCTGAGCCGGTTTTCTATTGGTACTTCTCTTAGATTATGCAGTATTTTGTTATTAATTGCGATTAATCAAGTTTTTATGAATCCATGACCCCTCTAAGAGGACGTGAAACAGAATAATACCTTAAGGGTGGTTATGGAATGGTTATAGATAGACTGGACTTAAGCTATTATGGCGAAAATAGAAGTTAAAATGCCCCAAATGGGGGAGAGTATTACGGAAGGAACCGTGATTGTCTGGCTAAAAAAGCCAGGAGATCAAGTTGAACTTGATGAGACACTTCTCGAAATAGGTACGGATAAAGTTGATACGGAAGTTCCTTCGCCAGCGAAAGGGGTATTGGCAGAGATTGTTGTGCCAGAAGGAGAGACGGTTGATGTAGGCGTTACTATTGCAATCTTAGAGACAGATGTAGAAGCGGTTTCAGTACCCTCGTCAGTCGACGTGCCCCCTCAAGAGCAGCCCGCTGAACCTGTTCAGGCAGCTCCGTCGGCTCCAGAACCTGCTGCAGCTCCGATCTCGGGTGATGGGGGAGAACGCGCCGTTGTAGTCATGCCTAAAATGGGAGAGAGTATTACGGAAGGAACCGTAATTGCGTGGCATAAGAAGGTTGGGGAATCAATCGCGCTTGATGAAACTCTATTGGAAATAGGTACCGATAAAGTGGACACTGAAGTCCCTTCTCCGGCTGCAGGAGTGCTATTGGAGATTCTTGTTCCTGAGGGTGATACGGTAGACGTAGGTGTAGAAATTGCTGTAATTGGTCAAGGTGTAGGTGCCGCCGCGGTGAGTAAATCACCTGCGTCCAGTCCATCTGCACCCGTTGCGCAACCCAGTATCTCTGTACCTTCAAAGGAAGTAGTAACAGAATCAGCAGGGGATGGTGTACTGCCCGTTGCTCCTTCTACTGAACCTGTTCAGATTCCTCGCAGAGGATCCGACGGTCAATTCTTCTCCCCGTTGGTCAGGTCTATAGCCGAAAAAGAAGGAATCCCTGTTGAAGAGTTGGCTGCAATCTCTGGAAGCGGCCGTGATGGACGCATTACAAAAGGGGATGTATTGGGGTATATCGAGAATAGAAAGAAGGGAGGAGCTCCAGTGCCTCAGCCTGCTTCGTTCTCTGCTGCTGTACCCGCACCTCCGATTATGGAGTCCAGTGGGCGTGTTGAAATTGTAGAAATGGATCGTATGCGGCAGATCATTGCCGAGCATATGGTGCGTTCAAAAGCCACCTCCGCTCATGTGACTTCGTTCGCCGAGGTAGATGTAACTAACCTCGTTAAAGTGCGAGAGCGCAACAAGGCTGCATTCCAGGCTCGTGAAGGTATCAAGCTAAGTTATACGCCCTTCATGGTCCATGCGGCGGTTAAAGCATTGCGAGAGCATCCTTATGTAAATGCTTCTGTTCAGGAGAAGAAAATTCTGGTCAAGAAAGATTACCACGTAGGCATTGCTGTCGCCATCGATAAGTCGCGCCTGGTTGTGCCAGTGATTAGAAATGCCGGCCAGTTAAACCTTGCAGGAGTTGCCCATGCTGCGGCTGATCTGGCTGATCGTGCAAGAAACAAACGCTTACAGCCGAATGATCTCCAGGGAGGAACGTTCACGGTGACCAATATCGGATCCATTGGAAGTTTGATGGGCACTCCGATCATTAATCAGCCGCAAGTAGCGATTCTTGCTACGGGAGCGATTAAGAAAAAACCCGTTGTTTTAGAAGATCCCAATCTTGGTGACATCATTGCGATTCGTCACATGATGTTCATTTCGCTTTCCTATGATCATCGAATCATAGACGGCGCAATGGCTGCCTCCTTCCTGCAACAGTACGTTTCTATTCTAGAGTCTATTCAACCGGATATGCTTGTATAGCTCATCAAAAGAAGACTCTTTTGATGAGGTTTCTGGTTTCGTGTTTCTGGTTTCTCGTTATTTACTCAGAAACCTTAAAAACAACCAGAAACAAGAAACCAGAAACCAGAAACGGAAAGCACTTTGCTCGCAAAGTGCTTTCTTTATGTCCTTGTTTTTATAAAAGTAAGCATAATTCCGTTATTTTTTAGCTCCGTTATTGACAAAGTCAATGCTATTGAGTTGATTAGTCTCATACATGTGGTATGCGCCAGGTAAATTCTGGGGCTGGTGTATGCATTAGTGAATCAATAACTAAAGGTATGAGCACTACGAATAGCGAAGAAGGGGCAACCGAATCATTTCTCAATCTATCCGTTGGTGAGCTGAACAGGCGCATCGAGGATTTTGTAAAAGAGTATCTGAAAGAAAAAAGTCCAGAGACGGCCGGTACGTATAGGCGATCTCTGAACGAGTTCGAGCGATGGTTCGCAAAACAACAAGGAAACTTTAAATTCACGACAGATAATGTCGAGGCGTATAAGACCTACTTGATGAAGGAGAGGGGGCTGCACCAGGTTTCTGTTTCCACGTATTTGACTGCTCTAAGAAGGTTGTGCCAGTATCTGGTTGATATCGGCCTTCTTACCGAAAATCCTGCTCGTGCTGTGAAGGGAAATCGCCGCCCCAGCACGCATTCTCGTGCTGTTCTGGGTCAAAGTGAGGTGGAGACTCTGCTGCAGGCCATTTCTAGTGCAACTACAATAGGAAAAAGGGACCTGGCTATTGTTTATATGATGCTCTATGCTGGATTGAGCGAAATTGAGCTAATCAGAGCGAACATTCAGGACCTTGAGCAGACGCTCATGGGCTGGTATTTACGTGTTCAGGGAAAGGGGCGTACCGTTAAAGATCAACAAGTGCCGATAGATGGCCCTGTTATGGAAAAGGTGAAAAACTATCTTGATACACGTAAACGTGTTCATCCGGATGACCCATTATTTGTCTCGCATGGTCACCGGTCCGAAGGCCATCGGTTAAATACCCGTTCTGTACGGAGTAGAATAAATTTGCACTTACAGGATGCTGGTGTCAAAAGGCCCGGTGTTACACCGCATAGCTTGACGCATACAGCGGCATTGTTGTGGCTGAACAAAGGGATGAGTGTCGATGAGGTGCGAGAGCGAATGCGGCATGGTACGATAGAAACGACAATGATCTATTTCAAAAAACAGGGCCTTTTGACCCTAGAACCTGATGAGCTGAAGAAGATCGTCGGTTGATGGGGAAATATCCCATGTTTTTTGGAGAAAATCCCTATTTCGCTGTATGTAAGTAATTGATTATTATAACAAAGCTAAGAGTGGAAGGCGAATTATTTTCGCCATCGGGGCCTACTTCGAAAGAAGTGGGCCTTTTTTGTTAAGAATGGGTCCAGAGGTTGTCTAGAGAAGAAAGACGCAATACCTTTGCGCTACTTTGCTAAACATCCACCAAGAACCTTCGTGATTACAGACCCCACTTTTTATATACTCGCAGTCATTGCCGTTTTAATCGTTGGAATTGCGAAAAGTGGCTTTGGTGGGGGGCTGGGGGTATTGGCTGTACCTTTGATGGCTCTTGTAATTCCTCCATTGCAAGCTGCAGCTATTCTATTGCCCGTATTGTGTTTGATGGACCTGTTCAATATTTGGCACTACAGAAAACTCTGGCACAAAGAAAACATCCAAATCTTACTACCTGCCGGTTTAGTAGGGGTATTGATTGGGACGTTTACCTTTCGGTATTTGAGCGATGCACACATCCGAATTCTGATTGGCGTAATTGCCGTTGCGTTTGTCTTTAACTTTTTCTTTAGACCCGCTTCGGGTAAAGAGGCACAACCTAACAAGGTGGCGGGAAGCTTTTGGGGTGTGATTGCTGGTTTTGTAAGTTTTGGGGTACACGCTGGTGGACCGCCTGCAAATGTTTACCTGTTACCACAGCGATTAGATAAGTCTATTTTTGTGGGGACAATGGTTGTCCTTTTTACAACGCTCAATTACGTGAAATTAGTGCCGTATGCATTGCTGGATCAAATCAACCTGAGTAATATGTCGACTTCGCTTGTGCTGGCTCCTCTGGCACCCATAGGCGTTTGGCTAGGGCTTCGGCTTCACAAGGTGGTTGATGAAAAGTGGTTTTATCCTATTTGTTACGTATTGCTGTTTGTAACCGGACTCAAGCTACTTTACGATGGGTTTACCACTCTCTAGCAGGGTATTGGCTGTGTGTTACTCAAAGAGTACCTGGAATTCGGATAGATCTCGGAGGCTTCTCAAGTCTGAGTCTTGTTTTGCTTTTTCTACGTAAGTGCTGTCCAGCATAAAGGCTCTTCTTAAAGAACCAATAGCGTCTTCAGAATTACCGATCTGAGCAAGCATGCAAGCAAGATTGTAGTGCGCAGGGGCAAAATCGCTTCGTTGCAAGGCAAGATGGAAAAAGGGCCATCTGAAATGCTCAGCACGTGATTCGTGCGGTTGTGTTTTCCAATATTCAGAATAATACTCGTCAAAAAGAGCGTTTAACTTTTCTTGGGCTTGTTCTGTAGAGATATGAAATTCCGGCTTATGATCTTTTAGGAGAGTTAACGAGTCGGTAGTTAGGAGGTACTCAATGGGGTAGGTGGAAAAGGTTGTGCGATTTAGCGTGATGTGAATGCCTTTGGATGATGCCGTGAAAGGTAGAAGTTCACCTTCATACAATTCATGCTCCATAAAACCCGAAGGGTCGTCATTATCATACAATGCAATGCTTCCCAGAGAAGACAAGGAGTCGGCCCTTGCTACATAAAATTGGACGTATCCTCTATTAGTAAAGTCATTGTTTATGCCATAAAACAGTTTTATGAAAGGGATGTCCCTATGCAAGAATATAGTAGAACGGTCCCACATTAACCTGGGGTTGGTATAACTCATAGGATAGGCTTGGAAAGGCACAGTCCATTGCTGGTAGAGGTGCTGATCTTCATCTCTTCTGATCAGAACTAATTTTCCATTCAAGGCTTGGTCAATGTCAATCGCATCTTCGAGCACCGGCACCTCGGTAAGGTGGAACAAGTGGTAGCGCGTATTACCTACATCCGAAAAGGCATAGCTGATGGTACGAAGGGAGTCGTCCAACATTCTCATTGCCTGGTCAAGGCTTCCGAATAGTTCACCTTGAGGGGTGTTTCTTTCATGGTTATGTATAGGATATTGCTGGACTATATCTTGAGCGATTGTTTTTGTAGATGCAAACCCAAATAAGATGCTGAATAGTAAAAGAGCACTTTTCATAAGGAAAAGAAAGGAGTGGACGTAGTAGAGCCTTAAATGCTAATTTAGGAGAGGGCTTTTTATTCAATCATTACAACCGTACCTTACAGATGAAACCTTCGTTTTCAGCCACTAGAGCGTAGTTTATGCTTGCCGTCTTGTAGACATTTCATGTATGGTGTTCGAGGAATGAACGCCATATCACTTCTTGAAAGATCATAAAGGGTAATTCCTTGCCCTCGATGGATGATTATGTCATTTTTTGTTTACAAGCATACCTACAATGAATTTAAATCAATTAGGCTGGTCTGATTATTTCCAAAACGCCTTTAATTCTCTAGATCGGGAGGATCTCATCCCTGCCCGCGTTATTCGCCAAAACAAACACCAGTACGTTATTCACGACGGACGTACTACACGCAATGCAACGATTCTAGGCCGTTTGCTCTACGAGTCAGAGGATGCCTCTGCGTTGCCTGCAGTAGGAGATTGGGTTTGTATCGAGCCCTTCGACGAAGATCAAGCAATTATTCATGAAGTGCTTCCTCGGTTTGGCGCCTTTTTTCGGAAAGAAGCCGGGCACGTCACTAGAAAGCAAGTAATCGCAGCAAATATCGATATCGTTTTCCTGGTGAGTGGGTTGGACAATGACTTTAACGTCCGCCGCATTGAACGCTATCTAGTGCAAGCCACCAGTAGCGGTGCTACACCCGTTATTTTATTGAATAAAGCGGATTTAAGAGAGGATATTGACGATATCATAAAAGAGGTGAAGGAGGTTGCAGGGGATGTTGAGGTATTGCTCATATCTGCTAAAGAGCAACGAGGCATCGATGCTGTACGGACGTTCATCCATGAAGGATTAACGGTCGCTTTTCTTGGGTCTTCTGGGGTAGGTAAATCCTCGATAGCAAATGCATTGATGGAGGATGTAGTACAGCGTATTGGTGCAGTGCGCGATGATGATAGCCGAGGCCGGCATACTACGTCTCATCGTGAATTGATGCCTCTTGCTTCAGGAGGGATAATTATTGATACTCCCGGGTTGCGAGAGCTTCAGTTGTGGGGTGATGAAGATGATTTGCAATCGGTGTTCAGTGAGATTAACGAGTTAGCCGCATTTTGCAAGTTTCGAGATTGCCAGCATGAATCAGAACCTGGATGTGCAGTTCTTCAAGCAATAGAAGATGAGGAACTGGATGCAGCCCGATTCGAGAGTTTTAAAAAACTGAAACGAGAACTCTCTTTTTTGAACCAACGCCAGGACGAAATGGCCAGGCTGAAGGCTAAAAAAAGAGAGAAGAGTTTTGGAAAGTTAGTCAAAGAAATCAATCGGAATAACCCGAAGCGATAGCATCACCGAGGATTATAATTCAGCGCGGGCCTGGTCGATCAATTCTTGGAATAAGTCTGCCGGCTGGGCTCCGCTGATAAAACGGCCGTTTATAAAGAATCCTGGTGTTGAATTGACTCCATTCTCGATTCCGAGTTGCAGCGAAGTGTCGACGAGAGACGAAGCCGCTTTGTATTCAGCAGATTCAGGATCTGAAGAGCACGCTTTCCATGCATCAATATCAATTTCAGAAGAGGCTAGATAGCTTTCACTTCGCTCGATAATGTTTGCTGAATCAATCTCTTTTTGGTCGGTGAAGTAGGCATCATGGAGTGTCCAAAATGCATCGATAGATTGATTGGAGGCACAAGAGGAAGCTATCGATGCAGCCCTGGCCCATGGATGAATGCTCTCAAGAGGAAAATGAACATAAACCAGGCGGATGTCCCCTTCGTTTTTAGCCAATACCTCATTAACAGTTTGTGCTGCATTTGCGCAGTAGGGGCACTGGAAGTCTGAGAATTCTACGATGGTGATCGGTGCATCTTTAGGGCCCTTGCCAGGCAGGTCAGCTACAGCCGGTTTCAATTTTGCATGGATCTCCATTGCTTTTTGGCGTTCCTCCTCTTCACGTTGCTCTCGCGCTTCTGCCAATTCTGCTTGTGTTTTACTTACATCAAAGGGACCAGCAGCGATGAGATAGAACTGAGTGTCATCCTCGTTTGTAAGAAATGCTTGCTGTTGTTGCCCATCGATAACAAAGGCACCACGTTGCATGCCCTCGCCAACCTCACTTAAATCCTGGACATTCACATTGCGGTCCTCAAGTTGAGGAAACATGTGCTTCAAGTTATCGACAATGCGTCCTTTGCGCTCATTGGAGTTGTCAATTTGTGCTTGAACAGGAATTGAAAAAACGAATAGCAGGGTCAGTGCGATTGAAAAAGTCTGTCGTATCATGTGTAATGTTCGTGTGGGAAAAGACGACTATGATACAGCAGAATAGAAGGGAAAGTTCTTTTAGCAGGGGTTTATTGTTCGTCGTTTGTCGTTTCAATTAGGCGGATTACCCATTGAAACGACAAACGACATACAATAAACGAGATTGTAGTTAGGTCTGCTTCTCCTATCTAACAACAACCACTTTGCGAGTCTGCATATGGCCTCCTGCTTCAAATCGGATCAGGTACACGCCTGACGCCACTGGAGTCCCTCTGCTGTCATCACCCTCCCATCGGATCCGCTGGTAGCCTTGCCGCTGCTCTCCATCTATCAGTACCTGGATCAGCTGACCCACTCCGTTGTAGATCTCCATTCTCGCATACCCTGCCTCCGGCATTCCAAATACGATGTCCGTTGCATCGTTGAACGGATTCGGGAAGGCATCACGGATCGCAAACTCCTCCGGCAGCTCCTTCTGCAGATCCAGGCTCGACGCCTCGGTCAGTTGCATGTTCGGGCTCGCTCCCACCGTACAATCACTACAGGCCTCCAGCACGATCTGATCCATCAGCATTCCGCCCCATGTCCTCGCGCTGCCAAAGCCGGCAAACTGTACATCAGCGCTCGCCGCTGTTGCCTCAAAGACAAACTCCCCGCTCTCCCACACTTCATCGCCCGGGTTGGTCGCTGTCCACGATTCATTGAGCATATTCCCATCCAGCCCGATCTGCACATTCGCACTCGCCTCTGTGATCGCGAAGTAGGGATAGATCGCGTAGATGAACGAGAGCCGGTACTTCTGTCCGACGGTCATACCGCCAACCGTCTGCTTCATCACACCCTCTTCGTTGCCCTGAAGGTCGATGTGATGCAGACCTGCATCCGGATAGATCGGCACACCCGCGCTTGCGTGGAGGTAGTGATGGATGTCAACCGATCCGCTCACCACTTCCCATACCCCGTAAAGCGTCTCCCCTTCGAAGTAAGAGATCCATCCGCCATCTTCTGCCAGCGGCTCTCCTTCAAAGTCGCCCGCTACCATCAGGTTCGGCGAGCCGGAGTCGACCACTTCAAAGTCGCTGCTGCTCGCTCCTGAGGCCGACGCTGTAGCTACCGTGATGGCTCCTGTTGAGGCGCCCCCCGGTACGGTTGCCGTGATCTCGGTGTCGCTGACGACCGTGAAGATCGGTGCATCGGTTCCAGCGAAGGAGACGCTGACTGCATCGGTGAAATTGGATCCAGTGATCGTCACCGCATCGCCTACGTAGCCGCTCGCTGGTGAGAAGCTACTTACTTCAGGCACTGCGATCTCGCAGCCGCCATCGGCGCACGATATGATATCAACCAGATCGATCAGCACACCGCCCCACTGGCGAGCGCTGCCAAAGCCTTCCATGGCCAGCTCTTCGCTGGTGCTTGAGGCCACGAACGTGCCGGAGTACTGGGTCCACGACTCATCGCCCCGGGTGAGGGCGGTGAAGGTGTGCTCCAGGCCTGCGATGGTCACCTTGGCCTGGGCCGTGCCCACGACCGCGCTGTGCGGATAGGCCGCGTAGTAGAAGGACAGCTTGTAGGTTTGTCCTGCAATCAGTTCGTCGATCGTCTGGATGACCCGTCCGGGGTTGTCGCCCTGGAGGTCGATGTGTTGGAGGCCGCCCTCAGGCTGGAGGCCGAGTCCGGAGCCGTCCATGGTGTAGTAGTGCACATCGATGGTGCCATCGGTGACCTGCCATACGTCGTGGATGATTTCGCCTTCGCTGTAGGTTTGCCATCCGGGGGTTTCGGCGACGATGGGGCCGGCTTCGAAGTCGCCGTCGACCACATAGTCTCCTGATGGAGGCGGATCAACCGGCTCCTGGGTGCTGGTGAAGAGGCCGTAGCCATTGCACTGGGCGGAGAAGATGTCGAGGTTGCCGTCTTTGTTGACATCGACGAAGGCGAAGTCGTACATGTTGACGGCCCAGGGCTTGTCGGCGGCGCCGAAAGGATCGATGAAGGTGCCGCTGTGAGAGCCTTCGTTCTCCAGGAGGAGGAAGGATCGGAGGTCACCGGGCGTTTCGCAGGGCGGGAAGGAGGTGTCGACGTCGGCTACCCCGATGTCGATGTCGCCGTCGCCGTCGAGATCGCCGACTCGGAGGTTGGCGCCGTTGCTGGCGGTGCGGGCCCAGGGCGTGGTCGACTGGGTGAAGTTGATGTTGGAATTGACGGTGACACCACTGGAGAGGTTGACGTAGTCTGCGCCGTCATCGACGATGTAGAAGTCCTTCTCTCCGTTGTTGTCGAAGTCTTCCATGATGAACATGTAAGCATCAGTCGAAGGCACTTCAGACCAGTTAGCAAAGTTGCCTGTCCCATCATTGTAGAGAACAAAGATGCCATCGGTGGGGAACGGATCCGCGGGCTGGTTTGCTGAGAGCTTGACGATATCGTTGTCGCCATCGCCGTCCATGTCGGTAATGCTACCTTGTGTACCGAAGGCTACATTGATCAGGCTTCCAAGGCGGTCGTCGCCTTCGTCGGTGAATGTCCCATTGCCATCGTTGATGAGAAGCACATCCTTGGTTGTACCATCCATCACGTAGTTAGAGAAATAGAGGTCGGGAGATCCATCTCCGTTTACATCGCCCGCTGCCACACCGCAATATTGAATAGAACCAACATCCAATGTTGGCAGGCGTGTGGTAGACTCATCAGCGAGGCCAAGCCAGCCAGAGGCATCTGAGCCGAGGTTGCGGTAGAACTTGGGTTGGTCGCCGAAGGTGTTGGCGATGAGCACATCGTCCCAGCCGTCGCCGTCGAGGTCCGTGATAATGGCATCACGAGCGATAGTCGGTTCAACGGCAAAGCCTGGCGCAAAATCTTCCGTGCGGTCGACGAGCGTGCCGGACTCGTTCATGAGAAGCAGGTCGGTGCGGGCTTCCGTTTCCATGAACGGCGCTTTACGAACCACGATGATATC
>JAHQVL010000286.1 GCA_019634345.1 Rhodothermaceae bacterium | reverse complement strand
TACACTGTCCTGGTAGAGCTGAAGGCTACAAACCTCGCTGGTTTAACCACGAACTTCTCAGAAACTATCAAGCTCGACAATGACACCTCTCCTCCGCAGATTCAAGATATAGAGGCCACATATAAGCTTACTATATCAGGTAGTGGCTATGTCCTTATTGAGCCAGGGTCGTTCCGTGATCCAGAATCACAAATAACCCACATTGAATACAGAATCGTTGACGCCTCAGACGAATTGGTTTACCAGGAATGGAAGTCAATCCCATTACAAAAGGATATTAGAGTTCAGGTCAATCCTATAACTATTCCCCGCCTCCTGTTACCGTTTGACGCAACACGTGAGGTTAATATTGAATTCCGGGCGTTTAATGGATTTGGCCTCTCAGAAATTAGACGAACCACTCTCGAAGTACCTGGAGACACAACCCCTCCAGAAGCTTCTTCCCTTTCCGTTCGTCATCGAAATGGGTATGACCCCCGCCACCCAAATACAATCGAGATTCAAGTTGGACCGACCAGAGACGATCAGTCTTCCATTGAGGAAGCTCAGTATCGGATTATAAACCTTGCAACATCCGAAGAACTCCTCCCATGGACGAGCTTACCAGTATCCAACGATGGAAGCTTCCCTGGTAAAGTTATATTTGCAGATCTTCCCTTCCTATCAAGTGCAGTCGATATGCGTGTGGAGGTTGAAATCAGCAATTCTGCCGGCTTAGTTCGCAGTGTTGCAGAAAACGTAACGATTCAGGTTGCAGGAGACTTAACGCCGCCTTCCATTGAAATTCAGTCTCACTATTTCTCCAACTCTATCGCAATAGTGTTGGATGAATTATCTGACCCACACTCACGCATACAAAAAGTCGAATATCGTCTTGTAGATAACGTAGACCAATCCGTATTAGCTGACTGGGTAGACTTATTCGAAATTGCGAGCCCTCAAGAGAGATACTCCAGGCAATCTTACAGCATCAGGCCTCCTGAAATACGAGCAGGGCGAGCTGTAAAAATAGAAGTACGTGCCACAAACGGAGCTGGACTTCAATCTACAGTAAGTAAAACTATCCTTTACCAAGAACCCGATTCAAATTGATGAAAAGAAGTGCTTTACACGAGTTCATCGAGGGCTTTTGGTATATAAGCCCCCTTACTAACATGAAATTCCTTTTTGTGTTTATTCCTGGCCTGGCTTTCACAATCACCGCTTTTAGCCAACCATTAAACCCAGAAATTCGAATTGTTGCTCAGGAAGAAACAAATGCCGTATACCTTTACCATACGGCATTGCCAGCAATCAGTCATGGCTTTAATATATATAGGAAAGCCGAAAGCGAAGAAGAGTACACGAAGATTAACCTGGATCCGATTAGAGGAGTGACCTCTGGCCCTGAACTACGTGCCTACTTGGGGACATTATATGATGATATCCAGCGCATAACAGATCAGTCTACAGAGAACGAGACACTGACTAAGGTAAGAAGCGATATTCGCACTGCAAATCTGCTGACGTTCATTTATCCCAAAATGGCAGAAGCATTAGGCCGGCTATATATTGACAATCAAGCACCTCTCAATCAGTTAGTCAGTTATAGAATAGAATTTGTCGATGCGCTAGATCGGCCAACTGGTGTTGTACTGGAGAAATCGGAAATCATCTTTCCAAAGAAACCTCTCTCTCCCATCTATCTCCGTGCAGAAAATCAGGACGATCGAATAACATTGTACTGGCAGTACCCTATTCTGAGCGAAAACACGGATGACAAAGTAATCCAGTTCATCGTTTATCGAATTGATCCTACGACGAATCAACATGAGCAGGTAAATGATAAGGTCATCCTCAAGAACGATGCTGTTTTCGAATATGCGTACTCCTTTGATGTGGCCTCTACAGGCAAAACCGAAAAGTTGTATGTTAAAGCTGTAGATATAAGCGGCCAGCCCAGTGATGCGAGTGAGTTGCTAAATTTTGAGACCATCGATAGCGTTCCTCCCAATGCAATTATCAATGTCAGCATACAGGTCCTTTCAGGATATCGCGTTCTTGTAAATTGGCAGGCAAATACGGGTCAAGATGTAGCCGGCTTTAACTTGTATAGATCGGCCTCTCTTTCAGACAAGTCTTCGTATGTTCGTCTCAACGAAGATCTTCTCAGTCCTCTTGCATCTACATTCAATGATACGTTGCAGACCGAATCTTCGAATACAGTATTCTATTACAGAGTAACTGCCTTAGATGCACAGGGAAACGAGGGACCTTTCAGCACAGCTGCAATAGCGCTCTTAGAAGATGAAACAGCCCCAAGTGCTCCAACATCATTAACCGCTCACTATAATGATGGCGCTATCGATCTCTCCTGGCATCACTCCGATTTAGCGGATGACTTCGAGTCCTTCATTGTATTGCGTCATATTGTTGATCCTAACGGCCCCATAGTACCCTCCAGGGTTAATCCAGAGCTACTTACAGAGACCTCGTTCTCAGATCCTGGTATCGCTGGAGCAGGATTTAGCGAAGGTGCCACCTATAGGTACGAGGTAATCAGTACTGACAATGCCGGAAATTATAGTACTCCTATCTCTACAGAGATACAGATACCTGACTCTTCTCCTCCCAGTTCACCCAATGGAGTTCAGGTAAAGCGAGATAATGCTTCTCGTATTGCCGTCTATTGGAATCCGTCTTCCTCAGAGGACATCATGTCCTACCTGATTTATAGAAGAGAAGCCGGTTCAACAAGAATACAAGTAACCCCCTATGCCAATCAGCGTCTTCGATACCTGGATGATTCAGTTACACCAGGAGTAACGTATGAGTATTGGGTCACTGCTGCCGATCATTCAGGCAATGAAAGCCTCCCCTCTGAGCCAGTTACCATTCTGATGCAAGATACTATCGCACCCAGGCATGTGCGTAATGTGCAGGTTACGTCCTCTTCCGATAGCGAAACCCTCATCAGTTGGGAGCCTGTGCCTTCATACGACCTGGCAGGATATAAAGTCTTTAGATCAGAGTCCATGACCGGCAATTTCGAGCCGCTCTTTGATCAGTTAATAAAAACGACCCAATGGACGGACCAGAGTGCTGTTGAGGACGCCTGGTACAGGGTTCATGCGATTGATACCTCAGGCAACATCAGTCCTCCTAGCACTCCTATTCGTGTCTTCACACCGTTGAGCACTAACAATTAAGTATTAAGGTAGATACGATTGAGATCTAGCTCTACATATCGAACACTAACAAGTCAATTGTTTAATACGATGTCTCTCTGTATGGCACTCGTATTTTTGACTATTTCAGGTGTTGCACACGCATCCACTATTCATGCTGAAAGGCCTACTGGAAACCGGCTTGATGCGCCAACCACTTCAGGGATCTCTGATGTAAGTGTGTTGGAAGATGCCAGTAATACGGTAATCAATTTATTTGGTGCTTTTGAGGACGCAGAGGATGCGGATGAAGAACTTATATATACCGTAACAGAAAACACGAACCCTTCCCTTTTCACAGCTACAACCATTGATCCACTCAATGGTTTTTTGACGCTCGAGTATGCTCCTAACCAGAATGGCTCTGCAACACTTACGGTGAGAGCGGAAGACACAGAGGGACTATCAGTCTCTACGTCTTTCACAGTGACAGTAACCGCTGTAAACGACCAACCTATTTTTACGAAAGGAGCCGATCTTGTTGTCAGTGATGATGCGCCTTTACAGAATGTAAATGGCTGGGCTACAAAAATTAGCCCAGGTGCAGACAATGAAAGTTCTCAGACCGTTTCTTTTAGTGTTTCCACACCCAACACAGCTCTTTTTAGTGTACAACCAACACTTTCCCCAACGGGTACGCTTACCTACCAACCTCAAGCCAACACATCAGGGATTGCTACACTCACCGTATTGATGTTTGACGATGGAGGCACGGCTAATGGCGGTGAAAATACGAGCGACCCTCAGATTTTCACCATTACAGTATCCAACTCTAACGACCCGCCAACGACCACAGGTATTGCGGATGTGGCAGCCTCAGAAGACGACGCGCCTGTGAATCGAAGTTTGTTTGCTGCATTCAATGATGCAGAAGATGGCGCTGCAGGCCTCACATACACCGTAGAGTCCATTTCAAATGCAGCTATTTTTGCTGCTGGGAGCCCCTCCATTGATCCTATTGCGGGTACGTTAACGCTTACGTTTGCTCCACATGCATTTGGCACCTCCACAGTCTCGATACGAGCTACTGACTCCGGTGGCTTATTCGTGATTGACCAATTCCAGGTAACCCTTGCTGCTGTCAACGATGCACCGTCTTTTTCAGTTGGACCGAACATTTCGATTCCAGAAGACTCTCCAGCTCAAACTATACCCAACTGGGCTACAAACCTATCACCCGGCCCCGCAAATGAAGCATCACAGACTCTTTCATTTAACGTCTCTACCGATAACAACGACCTGTTCAATGTTCTTCCAACGATAAATGCTAACGGGCTCTTGGCATTCACACCAATGCCTAATGCATCCGGTACCGCCGTTGTAACAGTTACATTGATGGACTCTGGCGGCACTGGAAATGGAGGAGTTAATACTAGCGCTCCTGTCAATTTCACCATCACATTAACGCCCCTTAATGATCCTCCACAGGTTTTTCCAGAAACGTACTTATTGGAAGAAGGGAAACTACTTGCTGCCATTGCCGGCCTGGACCCTCCTGGCGTACTTGATAATGACATTGATGCCGACGATGATGCTCTGACTGCCATCCTCGTCGATTTGCCCAAATTTTATGTCCCAAGCAACTGGTCATTCAGCCCCAACGGTACCTTCATTTACGAGCATGATGGGTCTGAAAACCTCGAAGACACGTTCACCTACCGGGTATCGGATGGAACGGTCACTTCAGATATTGTAACTGCGACTATAAGAATCATCCCTGAAAACGATCCACCTGTTGCGGGAACGATCGAAGACGTGCGTGTAAATGAAGACGCTCCTGATTTTGCAATTTCGCTTTTTGACGCCTTCGAGGACCCTGACCACGCGGACACAGACCTGACCTTTTCAGTCACCAATGTATCCAATCCAGGATTGTTCGACAACCTAAACAGTCAGTCGATTAATGCTCAAACAGGAGTCCTTAACTTGGACTTTTTGTTTAATGCAAACGGTACATCAACCGTAACGGTCAGCGCACAGGACCCTGTGGGAGAATCTGCTCAGATAACATTCGACGTGGATATAGATCCAGTAAATGATGCTCCGACTATGTCCATTCAAGGATCCATTGATCTGGACGAAGATCCAGGGCCCCAGGTTATTTCAGGCTGGGCCACAAATATAAAGGCAGGACCAGACAATGAATCGAATCAGGTTGTCACCGCCAGCATTTCCAACAACAACCCTGCACTGTTCAGCGATCAGCCTGCATTTACGATTGAAGGTACAAATGGTACGTTATCCTTCACACCGATGCCCCAAGTTGGAGGAATTGCAGAAGTAACTATAATCCTCTCTGATAACGGAGGATTAACTTCGGGCGGAGTCAACATGAACACCTATGAGTTTGCTATCACGATTAGGGGCGACAATGATAGGCCAACGGCCATTCCTTTTAACGCGGTAAATGTAAGCGAAGATGGCGATATTTCGAGCATTAACCTATTCGACGTGTTCGATGACATCGAAGATGCTGACTCTCTACTTGCATACTCCATTGAAAGCATTGAAGGTGAGTCGCTCTTCCAGAATTTCCAGATTACTGGAAATCCGGCGACCTTTACAGCTAGCGTGCAAGAGGATGTATTCGGAACAGGTACGTTTGCAATCAGGGCTACAGATACAGAAGGATTGTGGGCTCAAGAAGATCTTGTCATTAATATTCTCCCAGTAAACGATGCACCGTCCTTCACAGGGGGCCCCGATATCTCGTTGCCACAAAACTCGGCACCTCAAGTCATTAATGAATGGGCCACTAACATACAGGTAGGTCCTGACAATGAGCAAAATCAGATAGCTACCTTTGTTGTTCAATCGAATAACAACGAAAGCTTATTTAACACCCAACCTGCCATTTCATCTGACGGGACGCTTACCTTCGAGCCTTCTCTAAATGTTTCTGCGTTCGGCACAGCCCAGGTCGTTGTCGCACTCGTTGACAATGGTGGAACGGACAATGGAGGAGTAAATCAAAGCGTTAATGATACTCTCAACATCACGTTACAGCGATTCAATACGGCGCCGGCCGTAAACAACGATAACTACATCGTTGACCAAGGCCAATCAATACAGTTAGGAGCCGGCCTGGGCGTTCTTGCAAATGATGTTGATTCTGAAGGAGATGCCTTGACAGCCCGGCTAATTACACCTCCTGTTAACGGGACCTTGACTCTAAATTCTGATGGATCTTTTATTTATCAACATAACAATTCAAGGACCACCAATGATGTGTTTACGTATGTCGCCAATGATGGATTTGAAGATTCTGATGTAGCCTCAGTTACGATCTCCATTCAGCCTTTAAACACGCTGTTCTTGCAGGAAGTGACAGTATTGGAAGACAGTGATTCTTCACTTGTAGACGTGCGCCAGCAATTATTCCTTCCCTCGAATGTAGACTATACGTTCGAACTTCTGAGCGTCTCTGATCCTACACTTTTCTCAAAAGCTAGGGTTGACTCCACTACCGGAATAATTACCCTTGTGTATGGTCCCAATCAAAACGGATTCGCAAGCCTCAACCTCAATGCCATCCCCTCTGAAGGTGACCCGGTTAATGCAACGCAAAACATTACTATTATTCCCGTAAACGATGCGCCCATAGCTGTCGAAGACATCTTTGCAACCAGAGAAAACACCCCCTTCGAGATCAATGTCATAAACAACGATGTTGACTTTGACAATGATGCACTAACTATCCGTTCTTTTTCTCCTCCAACGGAAGGTTCGGTCAATGTCCTTTCTAACGGATCATTTCTTTACACTCCTCCTACAAATTTCACCGGTGAAGATAGTTTCTCCTACGTAGTACAAGACGATAGCCTGGCAAACGATGAAGGAACTGTTCGCGTGACCGTTTTTGGTGGTCAGTTTCGCGCTGCTGAGTTATCAATTCAACAAAGTGAAGTTAGCGTTGCCTATGGTATAAGTAATTTTGGAGAAGTAGTTGGTGTAACACGATCTACAGATGGCGTAATACGAGCCTTCTCATCTGAGCAGGATTTGTTCACTATTAATCCTAGCGAAGCGTCTGCAGCAAATGATTTTGGCCAGGTAGTAGGTTCTGTTAGCCTCGTGGACCCGGATAATCAGGAGGCCCTTTCACTCTCGGCCGCTCGCTGGGACACCCTGGGTATTACTGTTATAGGCTCCTTTGATGGCAGATCGAGTAAGGCCTTTAGCATCAATAATGAAGGGACGATAGTTGGCACGTCAACGTGGAGCAATTCTGACTTATTCAGAGGTTTTATATGGGAAGAAGGTACCCTAAAAGAACTTGAAACGAATGAGT
Source organism: Rhodothermaceae bacterium (assembly GCA_019634345.1). Lineage (GTDB taxonomy): Bacteria > Bacteroidota > Rhodothermia > Rhodothermales > JAHQVL01 > JAHQVL01. Next base: position 11,572 of record JAHQVL010000286.1, on the reverse strand, counting down.
CCAATGAAAGCCAGGCATTTTCAATCAATGAACGTGGCCAAGTAGCCGGCTATGAAGGTTCGGATGCAGTCATTTGGAATGGTGAGCGTCTTCTACAGAGGCTTACTGGGCCGCAAGGAAGGGCGTATGATGTAAATGAGAATAACCAGTCGGTAGGAAGTATCGATGACGGGACCATTAAGGCCGTTTATTGGAGTGAAACAGGTGCATTGACAGACTTGCATGTACCGGGAAGTTCATTTAGTGAAGCCTATGGGATTAATAACTCCAGGTGGGTTGTAGGGACCTACCTACCTGCTGCGTCATCAAAGACTTCAACGTCTACACCAGATACACCTATCCGAAAATCGAGTACTGTATTTTCAATTAATCAGCATCCCTTGTCAAAATCTGCTGCGCTAAACGCAGGAGATTCTGGGCACCATCACGAAGTCCATTCTGCAAATAATGATCTGAGAGCGTTCTTATGGCAAGGTGGCGCACTTGTGGATCTGAATGATATTATAGATCCAACCTCGGGGTGGGTCCTATTGGAAGCCAGAGGTATAAATAACGCGGCACAAATAACTGGAGTGGGGCTCTTGAACGGTGAACAAAAAGCATTTTTGTTATCGCCAACGAACAATAAAGCTCCTTCAGCCGCAAACGATGTAATGGCACTCGATGTTATTGGAAAGTCCTCGGTTGATGTAACCCTGAACGATAGTGATGCCGATGGAGATGAGATTCGTATCACTCAAGTAACTCAAGGTAAACACGGATCGGTTACTATCGTCGACGCGACTACATTGACCTACACACCAGGCAACAGCTTTACAGGAACCGATTCCTTCACTTATGTGATAGAGGATGTACACGGTGCCTCAGCGAATGCAGAAGTGTCTGTTGAGATGGCACCAAACTCGATACCAGATAAGAATTACCTGGACCAGAATTACCCGAATCCATTCAACCCTAGTACTACCATTCGATTTGGGCTCTCAGAAAGCACGCATGTAACGCTAGACGTATTCAATGTAATCGGCCAACATGTCCTCACGATAGTCGATAGCGAGCGAGGTGCAGGTAATCATGAGATCAGATTAGATGCTTCCGATTTACCTGGAGGCGTGTATATCTATCGCCTCCAGGCAGAAAACTACTCCGAAATGAAGAAGCTCATTGTTCTAAAGTGACATGTGCTCTTTTTGAGAGAACTCGTGAACGGATTCGATAAAAACACGAGCATGTTCGGGATCATGATCTGGATGCATACCATGGCCTAAGTTGGCAATATAGCCCCCTTCTCCAAATTGTTGGAGAATAGACTTCACTTCCTGCCTAATTGCTTCCGGAGGCGCATAGAGCATACAAGGATCCATATTCCCCTGTAGCGCTACTTTGCCTTGAACGCGTTCTCGAGCCTGGCGTGGATCCATGGTCCAGTCAAGCCCTACCACATTGTACCCTGCCTCAGAGAGAGACTCTAATGCGTAGTGTGCCCCTTTAGCAAACACCGTTTTGGGTACTTCGGGTCGTTCACGCTCTAGCGCAGTTGCAATCTGTTTTAAGTAGGGTAATGCAAACTCATTAAAAGCCCTCGGAGATAGTAGGCCTGCCCAAGAATCAAATACTTGAATTAGTTGGGCCCCACTATCTACCTGCGCAATCACATAGTCAATCAAAACATCGGTGATTGCTTGAAGTAGAGAATGACTGTCTTTAGGGTACTTAAAGAGCCATGATTTTGACTTAGAAAAGGTTTTGCTCCCACCGCCTTCAATCATATAAGCCATCAACGTCCAGGGAGCTCCACAGAACCCGATTAATGGCACACGACCGTTCAATGTTTTGCGAGTAAGAGTCAACGCATCGTAAACATAGCCAAGCTCTTTCTTCACATCAGGTTCTACAAGCCTTTTAAGGTCATCAGGGTGCGCCAGGGGCTCAGGAAAAACAGGCCCCCTCCCCTTTATCATTTGGACTTCGAGACCCATTGCCTGAGGAACGACTAATATGTCAGAGAAGATAATCGCAGCATCGAGAGGAAATCTCTCGATAGGTTGTAACGTAATTTCTGTTGCCAGCTCTGGCGTACGTACAACAGTAAAAAATTCTTCGGTAGCACGTAGTGCGCGGTATTCAGGTAGATACCTGCCAGCTTGCCGCATAATCCAAACAGGTACATGAGATGTGACTTCTCCACGTGCGGCACGTAGAATGGTATCGTTTTGTAAGGGAGGGAACTCTATTTGCATTCTTCTCGTGGTTAAAAACAATTACTTAATTAGCGTATTTTCATACCGTTTGACAGATCCAACGAAAAAGCCAGCGGACATTTCTTACCGGTCCGAGCTCAAGCGAAAGTTTTTACACTTACTAGCTTTAATTATTCCATTTTGTATCTATCATTTAGATAAAGAAAAGTCTCTTTGGATTCTTATCCCTTTGAGTACACTCGCATTAATCCTTGAAGTTGCGAGAGTACGCTCAAAGGCACTTTCTAGCCTCATTTACAAGCTGGTTGGGCCGATAATGAGAGACGAAGAAAAACCGGCCCTTGGTTCACCTGTTGTGATAAATGGGGCTTCGTGGGTAATGCTATCTGCAACACTACTTACGATCATTTTTCCTGTCTATATCGTTTGTGCATCCCTATCTATGTTTATGCTTGGAGATGCTGCGGCCGCGCTTATTGGACGTAAATTTGGCAACGTACATTGGCCAACATCCCCTAAGACGATTGAAGGCTCGATTGCATTCTTCGTGGTAGCAGGAGTGACCTTAATTTTATTCAACATTCTACCCTGGTATGTCGCGTTAATAGTTTCTTGTACTGCGATGTTACTTGAAGTAATCCCACTTCCATTTAACGACAATGTGCGTGTTCCTTTTCTTACAGCGCTTCTTATTTATGGAATTGAATACGCATTTGGAAACACTCAGCCTTCATTGTTCTTTTAAATCTTACTATTTTCGACTCTCAGGTATAGAATCGTGTGCTTTGCCCGAACCGACCTGAGGATATGTGAAAATCACTTATTTCGACATGTATGGCTGCCGAAACAACAATACAAAAGTTTCTTAGTGTTGACGCATTTCCAGAGCCATCTCTAATTCGGCTGAAATATCCCGTTATATTGATGCATGGATTTGGAATGGTTGCTGCAATCCGACGCAACGGACATATGCATGAGCATGCTATGCATTTGCGAGAGAGAGGTATATTGGCCTATGCGCCCAATGTCCCCCCCTATAATCCGGTGCCTGTTAGAGCTTCGGTATGGAGAAATCGGATTGAGCATATTCTTAGAGAAACGGGAGCGAGTAAGGTTAATATAATTGCTCACTCCATGGGAGGCCTTGATGCCCGCTATCTCATTAGTGCTGAAGGATTTCACGACAGAGTGGCATCTCTAATTACGATCTCTTCCCCGCACCATGGATCATCCATTGCAGCCTTTCTACTAGAACAACCTGGGATGCTTAAAGAATGGCTCTCAGAAGTAGCTAATTGGATGGGCACCCGTGTACGAAATGATGTCAATGCAGACTTTCTAAATACTGTCACTGAGCTAACGCCGGATTATGTTTGCAATGAGTTTAACGCACGTATTCAAAACCATCCTGATGTAAAATATTGGTCCTTCTCTGCTCGAGCAGGCAAAGGAACGAAAAATCGAATCAGTCCCTTCTTACGCCCACTTAATCATATTTTGTATAGTAGAGAAGGAATTAATGATGGTTTCGTATCCTCAGAAAGCTCGAGATGGGGCACCTATTGTGGTATGCTTGATGCTGATCATGCTCAACAGATAGGTATCCAAATCCCTTTGATCACCAACTTTGACTCCTTTGCGCTTTTCCGAAGAATTTCAAAGTTATTGAAAGAGGAAGACCTGTAAGACAGTCAGCACACGTTTACATGGTTGGCTCAATTCGCAACAACCATGCATCTGAAGGCAGCACTGTATTTAATCGCGTCGTCTTATCTTCTTCAGCGAGCGACCTGCTTGTATACTGCCCAATAGCAATACGATACCTGACAACACCCCGTGATTCACCACGTAGCACATCAACGCTAATCCCAGCTCTGTAGAGTGCTGCATACTCATTAGCTAATTCATGTGCTTCCTCTAAGGTAGTCCGAGATGCAACTACCCAGCTAAAGCCACCTAAACTGGTTTTAATAGAGCCTTCCCATTCGGGGCCCGTTGGCGCTGGTTCAGTTACAACAGGCTGTTGGTTCACAGGCGGTTCGGTGCTTACCACGTCAACTGGGTCTCCCTGAACGGGATCTGTCGGGACATTAACAGGTGTGTTAATTCCAGGAGCACCTCCTGTTGATATCGGAGGAGGCGTGACATCTACCGTTGTACTCGTGCCTGTATTCGTGTCTGGCATAGTTTCCACAGGTGTTTGCTGTGTTACACCAGAATTAGAAGGAACGTCTGAAACGGGGGTATTAGGAGGAGTCATTGTATTATCAGCAACTGCCACAAGATCGCCTCCACCACCTTGTCCACCAAACACCTCTGTGAATCCACCAAATCCTTCTTCCGTGATTACCATAGCAGTTTGTCCTGCAAAATAACGAGGAAGGGCCTCTCCGAGTGATCTCTGGCGCCCAGGGAGAACATAGTACTGCTCACCATCTACGAATACTCCAAGCGCTGGCTCTTGCAATTGATCTTCAGAATAGAAGTCTGGATCAAAATACCCTTCGTAAGCAGGATGGATCAATAAAAACTCTGAATCAATCCCTGCTTCATTTAACATGGATTGCATCAAGCCAGTGATCATATAGGTATTGCCTTCTCTCCTGGACAGGACTAAATCAAAGCTCTTCTGCTTGTTGTTGTCCACTAAAACAATATTGTCCTTGATGTAATTCAGGATAATTTCTACGCGATCAAGGTCAGAAGAAGCAGGTCCTACTAAATTTTCTGTTGTTCGTTGAATAGAACGTGCAGCTCGGTCACCTTCACCTACAGCATATTGCTTGTAGTCTTTTGCAAACTCAGTCCAGTCCTCAGGCGCATTATAGCGTAGGGCACTCCCCATCGAGAGGTTTGTGACTTGCAACTGAAAATACGGGGCACTCTGTTTGAAATAAGGGCCATTTTGTGTTTCAACAAACGCAGGGACCGATTCATTAGAATAGGTTAAGATTATTTTACGCCGTTCAGAATCTTCGATGCGCTCATACTCAAGAGGCTGATTTAGACTCAAGTTCTTAATATCAACCTGCCACCAGATAGGATAGATATACTGAAAGCGTACCTGTTCAGCTGGTAGGCTGTATTGAAGCGGCACATCATGGGCTACTGGCGGATTTCTTTCAAGATCTCCCATCGTAATTTCATATCGCTCTGACACGATAGTCCCAGGCTCTGCAATAGAATAGGACAGTGAATAAACCTTTTGCCCATCGGCCCCTGTTTGAACGGTCAAGTCATCCTTAGTATACGTAGTGCCAAGGGATCCAGGCACCTGAACTTGGATGGTAGCCTGCTCCAATTTATCTTCGTCATCCACTTCAAGTGTGAATGCACTCAACTCTGGAGATGCCGTATTAAAAACCGCATAACTACGGTCTACAATTTTGTAAAATTTCCAATGAGGAATCGTGCTTGTAAATGCAATACTCACATTATGCTCGAGCGTCTCATTATATTTCAAATACACTCCATCGGCATTGCCATATTTACTTTGGAGAGCATTGACGTCGTTGGCTGATAATTGCGCTACGCTTGATTGTTCTGAATCAAAGTGAACAACACGCTCGGTGGTATTACAGGCAGCCAAAAAAACGAATAGTATCGGGAGTAATAGAGAGGATCTCATAGATTTTAATAGAGAAGATTACACGATATCACAGCGCAATTAGAATGCATAGCGTATCGGGATATCTTAGCTTAATGCTTTTTTACCTATCTCGTCACGGTATAGATAAGTAGCTAAACAGTGCAATAATAATTATACGACCCTATGCGATTTTTTTTAAAGAGATACGCCAAGTTCTAACATAAAGATCTCAACAGATAGGGGGATTTGCGAGATAAGTCTACAAAATACTCATCCAACTTCATGCCAACTGGCAATTTAAATCTATGGAATATTTAAAGATGTGGTTAATACGTGACCGGTTGATCCGAGTTTAATATGGCCGTCATCTGAGGATTCACTGTAGCAATCCAGGAATCAAATGGAAGTTCTTCAGACAAGACGACACGCGCCGTTTCAACTTCTTGCCTGGATGAGAAATGACCTAACAATACATGATATTTATCTTCCACCAACCCTTCATTCAGTATTCTGACTGGAAAATCGTCTATAGATGTTGAGGACTCAAGCTCTAGGACTTTATCAACGGCTGCTTCATACGATTCAAAGGTCTCAACAATCAGGGTCCAGGGGCCCTCCGGTAAATCAGGCAGTGCAGCAATGACAGGCTCAGTACGTGTGTCCAGCTTTATGGATGAAAGCGTTGTCCCTAAGGGCAATTGAAAAGAATGTGCTAATGCAGGACTGATTACGGATTGAACGGGTTGACGCTGGAAGATTACGTGCTGGTTAACATCTAATTGACCGCGCCGTTGAGCATAAGTCCGCTCAAAAATGACCTGCTCTCCTTTCTCAGCAACATTTGGTAATGTACTCGTGATTGTCCAGTTTTCCGGATAAATAACTTGTACCCGGTTCGTCACTCTTAAATCGGCTGGTAGAAAAGGAATCGTATTTCTGGATTCGTCCAATGGATACCAGGTTGTATTTATTGGATCAAACAATCCGCATGAACGGATAGAAACTCGATCTCCAGATATATCGAAGCATCCCGTAAGCTCATAAGACGCTTTTAATTGGCGAGACTTATACTGGTCCGCTTCATGAATACTATACGCTAAGCCTTCGATATGAGAAACATCGTGTGCTAATAAATCGGATACCAATACAGCCTCTTCCTTTTGCTCATTAAGCAATGCTTGATTCAAGCGAAATCTGCTATGCAACCCTAATTCTATGGATACCTCTGCTCTTACCGAACCGTCTTCATTCACAAATAGCTTGTAAAACCCATTATCTCGATACGCCATTTCGGGTGAACCCAACATGGTTACAATGCCCTCATATTGGCTGCCTGAATAGTATAAGGCTACCTGGTTTGTATACTCTACAGGAATATAGCCGAGGGGAATGCCTTTTTTATCAGGAAACAGGTACGTATCGTTTCCATCTATATTTGCTCTTAATACTGGAGCATAGAACTGCTCATGGGATATGAAGGTATCGTCGAAGTACCCTTCTTCGGCAGTGTGCGCCAAGAGGAAATCTGTTTTTATACCTGCTTCTTTCAAAAGCGCGGCCATATACACGGCTGCATCTAAGGGATCCCCCTTCTTTGATTTCCAAATGCTTCTTTTTCCTGGATGGGATACAACCTGAATATCGGCTTCCATATGCTGCTGAATGACAACAGCACGCTCCATCTCGCTCATGGAGGGGTCTATACCCAAATCGCTCACCGTGTCCTTTGCATAATGTTGGGCCCTTTTGGACGTAGACACATGCTTCGCATACTTTTCAGCCACCCTGTCCCAGGATGACTTTCCGGCCATCTCCAAGACATTACCTACTTCAAGGTGATTTACTTTCACATGAAAGTACGGAGATACCTGCTTAAAATGAGGACCATATACTTCTTTTTCGAAAGCAGGAATGCTCGCATTTGAATACGTAAATGTTTGTGTTTCGGCCTTCTCATTTACCGACTCAGTCATTCTTACAAACTTGCCTGGAGCTACCTGCTTTACCTGTACATCCCAGTCTTCCGGATAGGTATACGCAAACTCCAGGTATTCTACTGGTTTATTAAACTGAAGCAGAACATCATGGCTCAGAGGCGGTGCCTTATAAAGATTTTTTCGCTCGATCTCATACGTGACTTCAATATGAGCCCCAACTGGAAGATCGTGTACGCATGGCAGCAGACTCAAATGCCTACACGATCTAAATCCTTTCGATTAAAGGACGACTCCGTTTGATCCGGATGCGTTACTTTTGCCTTAAAATGGCGGATTTTTTCATCGGGCCCCAACTTAACCTGTGCGATTTCAATATCGTCCATCGCTTTTTCACCAAGAATAACTTCTTTCCAATGATAAGACTCAAAGAAGTACCAGCGTGGAGCATTGTTTTTGACATCCGGCTTTAAATCATGGGATATATCTCGTTTGTAAAAGAGAAATACACTCTCATCAGAAGGATGCTTTTTCTGTAAAGCATCAACATTCACCTCAGCCTGATCTCCGAGTTTATAAAGTACAGGTCGTTTTGAGGTATGGCATCCGACAACAAGAAAAATGCATACAAAGAGGCCCCAGGTGCGTTTCATATCCGGTGTCAACAATCTATGAGAAGTTCAACCGTAAGCATGAGAAGACATGCCTACACTACTGGGAATAAATCGTCGGATATGATAGGCTCTTAAACGTCAGAATTCAGATACATGGCGAGCGAATCCTTTAATGTACCTATATAAGCGCCTTCGTTAACGGCATAATCGATGCTTGCAATAAAATGTTCGCCCCAGCCTGGAAAATCGAGTTCATCCCATAACATGTTGTGCCACAAACCGACACACACACCACCAAATCGCTTACACCATTGCATTAACTGAATAGTGGTTTCTACGGCTTCCTCAAGGGAATATCCTCGATAGTTAAATACGGTCCCATCCATTACACACAGGGGCATTTCCCAAAGCGAGAGTATCTTATTTTCCTGAATATCGAATAGTTTAAACGGCAAACATGTACCCCTTCTAAATCCTTCCTGGTCAGCAAAGGCAAGGGTAGAATCAATGCTAAAACCCTCCTCTAAGTGAAGCTGAGATGTTCTGGTCTCATACCGTAGATAATGCTGCCGAACCGATTTTACAGCAAGATTTGCTGCGGCCTCAAGCCGTTTTTTTTCATCCTGCAAATACCCCGCATGGTTGTAGGCGTAGTAACTAGGATGTAGTCCAATTTCAAAATCATTGGCCTTCAACCAGTTAAATGTACGCTTCACAAAACGATGGGAAATCGGATAATAAACATCACGGGGGCCATGACCATCGGTTTTAAAAAAGTATGTCCCCTTCCCCCCTCGTTTTTCCGTTTCATGAGTCATCCGTGTTAACGCTTTCTTAAATACGTCTCCAGGTACGATCCAATCTTTTAGAAAACGTGCAAACCGGTTAATCCTGCCAGGTACTGATTGCTTGAGTTGATTACCTATGAGATACTGAACGACTTCCCGGTAAATCATCCCAGGACGCCATTTCCTGATATAATCGATATCGTGTGTTGGGCAAAAGGCCCACCCCCGCTTCGTCCAGGTTCTCCGGTTAAGGTCAACTCCGGACGCCTCAATGCGATGCGCCAACCACTCCCTGTAGGCATCTACGCACGGCATCCCTCCTATTCCCAACTTCGCTTGCAAGGAAGCCTCAAATGAAAATCGACCGTGGAAATCACGATTACGAACTGTATATTCTTGCCATCCCGACAACCAAAAAAAAGTAGAAGCGATGATATCCTGATTGTGCTCTTCAGGGCCACCAAATAAAATAGGCCACCTTTCATTTTCCCAGGTACGCCATACCGTATTTGACAAAGGATAAATGGATCGACGCTGAAAAAATACGATGGTCTCTGAGTGTAGTGGGATTCTAATTGCTTCAGAAGTAACTTGGGCAGAAGAAGGACCATAATAAATCCCTCCCTCCTCCAGGGCTTCCCGATGAACCCATTTGGGAATACATCCTAAGGGTATCAGCAACATGCTCAGCGCATATTTCGCTTTGACAGCATAGTCACCTGGAGCTTCAACACAGCACCTTAATTCATGATTATGCCCCATAAACAACCCCTTCAGCTGCCTTCGCATGAACAGGAATGATTCTAGTACAATTGACGGTGCATTTCATGCCAATAAGGACTCTATGATACCTAAATTTAAAATATTTGCTGACCCTGTCCATGGCTTTATATCTGTACCCAAAGACCTCATTCTGTCACTTCTCGAAACTCCAGAAGTTCAACGATTGCGCAGAATCAGGCAAATGGGCTTGGGCAACCTGGTTTATCCAGGAGGAGAACACACGCGATTTAGCCATGCATTGGGTGCTATGGCACTCATGCAAGATGCCCTCAATGTGTTATGGGAGAAAGGGACTCCCATTTCGTCGGAAGAATATACTGCAGCTTTGGCTGCAGCGCTACTTCATGATGTAGGCCACGGGCCTTTTTCTCATACTCTTGAACACGTTCTGATTTCAGAATTTGAACACGAGGACATGAGCCGAGTGCTCATCAAGAAGCTCAATACACAGTATGGAGGCAAATTAGACCTTGTTTTAGACATATTCGAAAACACCTACTCCCGCCCCTTCTTTTACAAATTGGTCGCTTCACAATTAGACATGGATCGCCTGGACTACTTGCGCAGGGATTCCTTTTTCACAGGAGTTGCAGAAGGTGTTGTAGGTGTTGACCGCATCATCAAAACTCTAAGAGTGCACCCTCTGGCAGGTGGTTCCTCCTCTGGCATTGCAATAGAGCACAAAGGTGCTTATGCCGTTGAGAACTTTCTATTCGCTCGAAGATCCATGTATTGGCAGGTGTACCTGCACAAAACAGTTCTTGCTGGTGACCGCCTACTTTCAACCATTATTGAACGAGCTCGCATACTCGCTAAACACAATGAACAAATTCGAGACACCTGCTCACCAGCGTTGCTCTTCTTTTTAATTCATGACATTAAAGGCACGGATATAGAAGAGCCGGATGTCATCCAGGCATACTGTGAATTAGATGACTCGGATATCACATATACGCTAAAGTCTTGGAGTACAGGCCCTGATCCGGTACTTGCAGATCTTTGCCAGCGGTTTACAAACCGATCCTTTTTCAGGATTCGCTTTCTCGAAAATCCGCTACAAGAAGAGGAGCGTGCCAAGTGGAGGCATCGTGTTGAAAAATGGATTGTATCCTCTTTTTCTGTCTCTCATGCTGAAGCATCAGAACTGGTCGAGCATTACCTTTTCTTCAGTGTTGCACAACACGTTTCCTATGAGCATGACAACGATCCGATCAATGTGATCCATCATGATGAAACCATCTCGGAATTATCAACCACCACAGACACAGGAGCAATTACAGCATTAACACACCGGGTAGTCAAACCGTATGTGTGCTATCCAAAAGAGTTGGATTATTCCCATAGCCCAGTATGAGTCAAAGTAGTACGATATGAAAACGGCCATCACATTCAGTCCCAGCCATGAGGTACATGCTCAGCCTGGTCATGTTGAGCGTCCAGAACGATTGCAGGCGATCCAAACACTTTTGAATCAAGATGGCATTCTTGAATTGCTTATGCAGGTAAAAAGTCATCTTGCTACAAAAGAAGATGTGCTACTCGTCCACCCTGAATCGTATTACGATAGCCTAGTTGCTGCTTCAGAAGCCGGTACCGTGTGGCTTGATTCAGACACCTATTCTACCCCAGGAAGCCTCGGGGTGGCACTGGAAGCCCTTGGAGGTCT
>JAHQVL010000285.1 GCA_019634345.1 Rhodothermaceae bacterium | reverse complement strand
GTACATCATGTATTCATTGGGCCAAGCCGATTGACAGTACATCATGTATTCATTGGGCCAAGCCGATTGACCCCATATGCATCCACTTAGCCCAGCCCATTAACACATCATCAATCCCGTGAAAGATCGCCCTCATGTAATCGCGGAGACTACCTGGAAAACCATCCAGGAAACCCCGTATGAAGTTATTATATTGCCCTGGGGCGCCACTGAAGCGCACAATTATCACCTCCCCTATGCCACCGACAACATCCAGTGCGACCATATTGCCGAAGCTTCAGCAAAGCTGGCCTGGGAGCAAGGAGCGAAAGTCGGCGTTCTTCCAACTGTGCCATTTGGTGTCAATACGGGGCAGCTAGATATAAAGCTGGATATCAACATGTATCCAAGCACCCAGGCAGCTGTCCTGCATGACGTTATTGATTCCTTGTGGCGCCAAAACATTCCTAAGTTTGTTGTAATGAATGGCCACGGAGGCAATAACTTTAAACAAATGCTCCGTGAATTACAGGTAGCATTCCCTGACATTTTCTTATGCACGCTCGACTGGTACAATGTCATCCCCTGGGCTGAATACTTTGAAGATTTAGGGGATCATGCCGGAGAATTGGAAACGAGTGTGATGATGCATATCTCTCCACACCTTGTGCGCCCTCTTAGTCAAGCAGGACCCGGCACACAGCATCCATTTCGAATAAAAGCGCTCAGGGAACGCTGGGCCTGGGCTCAAAGGGAATGGAGTGAAGCTAGTGATGACACGGGCATTGGAAACCCTGCTAAGGCAACAGAAGAAAAAGGAGCTCGTTATGTTGAGGCTGTTACTGAAAAAATCGCTTCTTTTCTTGTAGACCTGGCAGAAGCTGATCTATACGATTTGTACGAAAACTGATTTATTTCATGAATATAGAAGGCAATACCTTTTTTATCACTGGAGGAGGCTCTGGGCTAGGGGCTGCTACTGCAAAAATCTTTGCAGCAGAAGGCGCCAATGTAGTCCTTGCTGACATTAACGAGCACACGGGCCATGCTACACAACAAGAGATTGGCCCCAATGCCCTTTTCGTTAAAACCGACGTCACTGAATCTAAAAGTGTCTCTCAAGCCCTAATCAAGGCCACAGAGGCATTTGGCGCCATTCATGGAGCAATCAATTGCGCAGGAATTGCTATTGCAGTTAAAACAGTAGGGAGAGATGGTCCACACGCTCTTGAAGATTTCGACCGCGTTATACAAATAAACCTGATTGGATCCTTTAATGTTTTACGTCTTGCAGCTGCCCAGATGGCTGAAAACGTTCCAAACAAGGATTTAGAACGAGGCATTATAGTTAATACGGCTTCTGTTGCGGCCTTTGATGGTCAAATTGGCCAGATCGCTTACGCGGCTTCTAAAGGAGGGATTGTAGGTATGACCCTACCAGCTGCAAGAGACCTTGCACGCTTCGGTATTCGGGTCATGACTATCGCACCAGGTATATTTGACACGCCTTTACTTGCCGGACTCCCAGAAAAAGCACGGCTCTCACTAGGAGAACAGGTCCCCTTTCCGTCTCGACTCGGTAAGCCTGAAGAATTTGGGTTAATGGTTAAACAGGTAGTCGAAAACCCGATGCTTAACGGAGAAACGATACGCCTTGATGGCGCCATCCGCATGGCCCCCAAATAAAGCTCACCTGGGCACAGAGATGTGTAAATGGTCTGCGGTCCCAACGTGGCGGAGGGTATTGAATCCCATAGACTTGTAATAGAGACTCACAAGCATATTTACCCATTCGGGTTTGCCTTTTGTGCGGATGTCTACAGCTTCGACGAAACCAGAATCTTGCTTGTAATGCAACGAGTTCTCGCGAATGGGTAGCCCCATTTTGATGTAGTCCTGGGGAGTACGGCCCATATCTGTAACAATCAAATCCTGATCGATCAATACAAGTGTACTTGTCGCTAACCGTAGTGTAGGATGCAGAGATAAATACGCCGAAGACACCTCTCCCGACTTCACATTACTCCCCGATATATACATAAGCGAGTACCCGCTGTAAAGGAGCACTACAACGAGGAAAAATTGAATCTTTCTCTTAGAAATATTCCAGGTCCCCGTGAATCTTTTCTGTACTATTGCCCCATAAATCAGCAACAGAAGTGTAGTTGCACCTATACTTGCCCCTAGAGCCAGCCAGATATTTAAAGCTTCAGCTGTATAAAGATAAACGGTTAACCGAATAAGCAAGATAAAAGGAAGAATTACCAGAATAACGAGGCTAAATACCGTCCGGAATAACCATGTAATTGGGTTTACTCGTTTTTTTGGCCGTTTAGATTCCATCTTTTGAGGTTTGTCCTGTTTTCGAGATGGCCGGTCCTGTTTTGCGGATGGCTTGGGCGCTTCACTTTTTCCACTCCCCTCTTTGGCCAGGGCCTCCATATCTCTTAGAGCTGCTTCAATATCTTTGACAGGTTGCGAATCCATAGACTTGCACGTAAATATCTAGTATATCTAGTTGGGACCAATATGTCTACGCATAGTGAAGGGAGAGGTTACAAGTAAAACCGTGGAGTGCGTCGTATTGAAGGCAGCGTCTCAAAACACTGAAACCTCTCTCGCATTAGACCTGTAATAATCTATGTCGATACACTCTTAATCATCCCAAATATACCAAGCCTGTATCACTTTTCCTTTAGCCTATAGTCCATGTTCCTCCGCCTTTTACTCCTGTTTATCTTTGTACCAGCTATCGAACTGGCTATCCTTATTGAGATAGGGAAGGATATAGGATTTTGGCCCACGATGGCACTTATTGTGTTAACAGGTGTCATCGGCAGTTCTCTAACACGCCGGCAGGGGCTGGCCGTATGGAATCAATTTAATTCAAAGCTACAAACAGGCGCTCTCCCAGGAAAAGAGCTTATTGACGGACTGATTGTGCTTTGCTCCGGAGCTCTTCTATTAACACCCGGGATTGTAACAGATTTTGTTGGATTTCTGGGCCTGATTCCACAATCAAGAGCATTAATACGGGCACAACTCCAAAAATACATTTCGCGTTCTCAAATCAATGCATCCGTGGGATTTAATGGTTTTAGTGTAAATAACATGCACGCCCAACAAAACACGTCTTCTCCACAAGAAGAATGGGAAGGGACCCCCAAAGAAAAGCCAGATTATTCTTCCAATTAAGTTTGTATCTAATTCTTAAGTGTACCCCCAAAAATCCGATTCCTACACTGTAAGACGTATACTAATTTTCAACTATCGCCCTTACGCGTGTGGACAATCTTATAAAATGGAATCGGTATGTGAGAATAGCTGCTATTCTTCTACTTAGCATACTCGTATTGCGCACCCCAGTGTATGCGCAATCTTCCATTAGTACACTCGATCCAGGGAAGAAAATCTCACAGTATGTCTTAGATCATTGGACCACAGAAAATGGGCTCCCCCAAAACTCCATCACTTCTATAATCCAATCCAAGGATGGCTATTTGTGGTTCGGTACGGAAGAAGGCCTGGTCCGGTTCAACGGCAATTCTTTTACCACATTCGACAAAAGCAATACGCTAGAATTTGAAGCAGATGGCATTACCTCGCTTGCAGAAACAGCGGATAATACGCTTTGGATCGGTACCAGGGGTGGCGGCCTATTAAAAAGAAGTAACGGCCAATTCTCATTATTCTCCAACGAGCAAGGACTCAGCAGCCAGGATATCACCTCTCTGTTCACGGATTCCAATGGCGCTCTGTGGATTGGCACCTATGGGGGTGGCCTCATGAAGCTGCAGTCAAACACGCTGGTCTACTACAACGAAGAAAATGGCATATCCGGGCAATTCATCAGCGAAATAACACAGGACAAAGAGAACCGGATATGGGTGGGCACTGAAAAGGGGTTGTTCTATTTTAACGGAACCGCGTTTACTTCATACGAACAAGAGCCTGTTAATTCAGCGTTTATATCGGCACTCTTTGTGGACGCAAGCCAGAAGCTCTGGGTAGGCACTGCTGACGGTGACCTCTTTGTCATCAACAATAATCAGTTAACAAAATTAGAGACAAACTTCCTCAGCCGTTCGTTTATCAGTTCGATTATTCAAGACAACCTAGGGGCGCTTTGGTTTGGATTAAATCGCGGAGGGATTGCGAGGTACTATCAAAATGTATTTGAGTACTCGCATCACGAAGAACTTGAGTCACCATTGTCACAAGGCGAAGTTCTAACACTGTTGCAGGATGAAGAAGGGTCTCTTTGGATCGGACATCAAGCAACAGGCTTGCATCGCATCAGAAATGAACAATTTACACCTGTAGGTACTTTTGAAGGCCTTTCTAACAATAAGGCTATGAGCCTTGCTGAGTCTCCAGATGGAGACATGTGGATCGGCACAAGCAACGGTTTAAACCTCCTCAAGAATAATCAGCCTACTCCATTTAGGCATCAGGAATCATTCGACGGACTCCACATCCTTGCAGTCGCAGTGAACGGTGACTCCGTTTGGGTGGGCACGATGGAAAAAGGATTATTCCTCCTGGCAAACGATAACATAAGCTCGTTTACAGTTGACCAGGGCCTGCCAAGTAATAGTGTATTTGGGTTGATCTTTGACTCGAAAGGCCAACTTTGGATTGCAACGGACATGGGAGCCGCAATCTATAAAAACTCGGAGTTCACAACGCTGGCCCAGGACGATGGGTTGCACAGCAATTATATAACCTCTTTCATCGAAGACCAGGACGGTGCAGTCTGGATTGGCACTTACGATGCGGGCCTTTCCAAGTATCAAAACGGGGCACTTACACATCTATCTAAGGAAGAAGGGTTATCAAACAATATCATCCTTTCCTTGCACCTCGACGGGAGCGGCGTCCTTTGGATCGGTACGTATGGAGGGGGGCTAAATCGATACGAAAACGGGAAAGTCACTACGTACACTACGCGAGAAGGTCTTTTTAATGACAATCTCTATTCAATCTTAGAAGATAACCAGGGTTATTTATGGTTTTCTTGCAATAAGGGCATCTTCAAAGTCTCCAAGAACGAGCTCAATCAGGTAGCTCGGGGTCAGTTGGAGCGTATTGCTTCAGTCGTTTACAATAAACAAAACGGCCTGCGTAATCAGGAAGCAAATGGAGGCTTCCAGCCGTCAGCCTGGAAAGCAGCCGATGGCACCTTATGGTTTCCCACTCTCGGGGGCGTCGTCTTTACTGACCCTACCCAATCATACAGCAATCAAGTAAAGCCGCCTGTACATATAGAAAAAATGTACGTAAACGAGATGGCTTACTACATGAATGGAGAAGAAATTGAGCTCGAAGCCGGTGCGAAGAAAATACAGTTCAAGTATGCAGCACTCAGCTATTCAATACCCAAACAGGTTCGCTACAAATACATATTGGAAGGGGTGGATGAATCATGGTCCCATGAAACGCACGATCACGTCGCAACCTACACCAACATTCCTCCAGGCACCTACACCTTCAGGGTAATCGCTAGCAATAATAGCGGGAAATGGAACGAATCGGGCGCGTCCCTTGAATTTGTGCACCACCCGTTTTTCTACCAGACCATCTGGTTCAAACTCCTTATTGGCCTCACTCTGATAGGCCTGGGGGCATCCATATTTAGGGCGCGCATCATTCAGCTCAAGCGGAGGCAAGAGGAACTTGAGCACGTGGTTGAAGAGCGTACGCGCGACCTAAGGCTGGAAAAAGAAAAAACGGAAGAAGCCAAAGAAATAATTCAGTCCCAGGCAGAAAAATTGATTGAGCTTGATCGCTTTAAGACGCGATTCTTCGCGAACATCTCTCACGAATTCCGCACCCCTTTAACAATGATAATAGGGCCACTTGAAAATACGTTAAGCGGATTTTATGGAGAACTTGAAGAAGGTCTTATGCGGCAAATCAATATTATGTTGCGAAATGCTCAGCGTTTGCTGCGCTTGATCAACCAGTTGCTCGACCTTTCAAAGCTCGAAGCCGGCAAGATGGAATTACAAACCAGTGAACGAAACATGATACCGTTCCTGGAAAATATTCTGCTTTCCTGTACGCCGATGGCCGAAAATAAAGGCATCTCGCTTGAATTCACTAGCGACTTCACAGAGATCAAGGCCTATTACGAACCAGACAAAATGGAAAAGGTATTCTTCAACTTGCTTTCGAATGCATTGAAGTTTACGCCCGATGGAGGCTCCATTTCGATGGCCATTACAAAAAAAGAAGACCCCGAGGTATTTCCAGCAGGTGCAATAGAGATACGGGTTAAGGATACAGGCAATGGCATTCCCCCTTCTGATGTACCTTACATCTTTGATCGATTTCACCAGGTTTCAGGCTCAAATAGCAGGGAGCACGAAGGGACAGGCATCGGCCTTGCTTTGGTACGAGAACTCATCTTGCTTCATAAGGGAGATATTTCTGTCGAAAGCGAAATCGACAAAGGAACGGAATTTACGATTGTAATTCCTCTAGGAAACAAGCATTTAAGCGAGGATCAAATAAACTCTACAGGCAAACAGGAAGTCTTTGCCGGCGCTACTGTCATGTCTGAATTAGCAGCAGAAGGCATTGCGTTTGATCACGAAACGCCCCTCCAACAGCCTGCAAGCAACGATGAAAATGTATCGCTCACTCAGAGCCTGATATTGGTTGTTGATGACAACAAGGATATCCTTGAATACGTTGCGGCCATCTTATCTACGAATTATTTAATCGAAGTAGCTTCTGATGGAATGGACGGTTTAGAAAAAGCAAAACTGCTCAAGCCAGATCTGATTCTTAGTGATCTTATGATGCCACGGATGAGCGGCAATGAATTCTGTAAAGAGATAAAAGCACATCCTGATCTAAATCACATTCCATTTATCCTAATGACGGCCCGAGCCACTAATGAACTCAAAATTGAAGGGCTCGAAATGGGGGCTGACGACTATATAGCGAAACCATTTAATGCGCGTGAGCTTCTGGCACGTATTGGTAACCTCTTGCAACTACGCGAAAACCAGAAAGAACTCAAGGTTCTCAATAAAACGCTGGAGAACAAAGTCGAAGAGCAGTTAAAAATCATCCTCAATGACCGTATCGCGTATGAAGCAGAGATTCTAGAAGCCAAAGAAAAAGCAGAAGCTTCGTCTCGCTTAAAATCCATCATCCTTGACAATGTAAATCATGAATTTAGAACACCCATTGCAGGGATTATAGGAAGTGCCGAGATTCTTGAGATGGAAGTCGATGAAGAGATGAGTGAGTTCGTCGGATTTATTAAGAGCAATACCCAGCGGCTTCAGAATACGCTCGACGCAGTTATAGAGTTGTCTTCGCTTGAGAGTGATCAAATCAATCTCAAGACAACCAGGCTGAATCCCGCGCTTGCGCTCAAGGACCTTCAAACACGGTATGAACTCCTCGCTGCCTCAAAAGGCCTGACAATGGATCTCGAACTACCGGAAGAGCCTGCAACGATTAACGTAGATGAATTTGCATTTTCGCGCATCCTAGACCACCTCATTGATAATGCACTCAAGTTCACACATGAAGGGTCTATACACATTTGCCTCGAATACCTCGATTCTCAGGCTTATATCCACTTTGTGGATACGGGCATTGGTATTTCGGAAGCCTTTATGCCGAAACTCTTTGAGGCCTTTGTCCAGGAAAGCGATGGTACTTCTCGAGCCTATGAAGGGGTCGGAATAGGTCTGTCCATTTCCAAAAAGCTCACCGAAATGATGGAGGGCACATTAACAGCGAAGAGCGTCAAAGGGGAAGGCACCACTATGACACTCACATTTCCCAAAATAACGACAGACACGCTCTCCTTTTCCGATCAATCGTAGGAGCAAGACGTTTTGCAAAAATCAAACGCCTAGCGCCTCTGATACATTTCGGATCATCTCTCGCTCGGTGTCAATGATGCCATCATCAACCTGTGCAATCGCAACGAGATCGTCAATAAACGCAACTCGCTGAATGATGGGTAGCGATTCTTTGATGGCAGTCAAACAATTGGATAACATCTCTGACCCAGGCTGTGCAGCATAGGCCTGTATGGCGTCTCCCAATACAGCTCGAAGTTCTTCTTTGCTTAAATCAGGCTGCCAGGAGTGGAGGCGTTCCAATATCTTATCGATCTCTGCAGGAGAAAGGTCATTGTCGGTACTATGTGCTAATACCACGCAGATCAATGTCATGTCATGCAAAAGGCTCCAGGAAGGATGCTCATCAATCGTAGCGCTCGACTGTTCCAGCATGACAGTCCCTGTATCCTTAAGATCCCAGTTTTCTGCAAGCAAGGTAATCAAGCTACGTTCACTGCTTTGCAAGACGCCGTCTGCTTCGGCAATTTGCAAGACATCTTCAAGCGCCTTCTTTCGCTCATCTTTATTCAGTTGCTTATTCAACGAGCGGACAGTCCGTGTAAACTCAACGTGGGCATCATCCGTCATGTAAATCGCCAACGCCTCCAACACAACCTCTTTCACTTCCTCTACAGACAGCTTTTCAT
>JAHQVL010000284.1 GCA_019634345.1 Rhodothermaceae bacterium | reverse complement strand
CGGCGTATTATTGTACGATCGCTTGGTTCGCTCAAAGACAAACGTGCAATTGAACCGTTGTTGGATTGTCTTCTTGACAACGATATCCATGCAGTAGCTGCTCGAGCACTCCAGCATTTTACGGACTCATCAGAACTTCCGGTGTTCATTAACGCACTATCACATCAATCAGCTCACGTTCGAAGTGTTGGAGCAGAGCTTCTAGGGCATTTTGAATCGGAAGAGATTATCACTCCTTTACGGCTTGCAACAGGTGACGAAGACTGGACGGTACGAAATGCTGCTCTTCAATCCTTGCAACATATACGAACAGTGCAAGCCGTTGAATCCATCATAGATGGTCTGGAGGACGAACGAGCAGAGGTCAGGCTTACTGCAGCAAAAGTATTGACATCCTATAAGCACCCTATTGCAATAGAACCACTCTCAAGTGCAGCTCACAATCCCAGTCCCTTTGTACGCAAATCCGCCTTGATTGCCCTGGGAAGTATAGACGAGCCACTAACCATCCCCATACTTATCAAAGCGTTCAATGACCTCTCATTAGAAGTCCGCCAAACTGCAGCTGACGAGCTTAAAAATCGTACTGAGCCTATAGTCATAGATGTGTTGATAAAGGCACTTAAGAGTAACGAAGAGGCTATCAGCCTCCTCGCTGCGTCAACATTACAGTCTATGGATCCAGAGCGAGTTGCTCTCCCTATTAGCGAGGCATTAGGCGATGAGGACTTTCATCATCGAATCAACGGGTTCGAGATTCTGAGTACGATGAACTACCCAATCCCTGTTGCGCCTCTCGTAGAGGCCCTCAGCGATGATGATCCAGCCATTCGTTCTAAAGCAGCGAATACACTCAAAGCCCACCCCCATCCAGATATTATACCTGCTTTAACAGGAGCCATGAATACGGGTGAAGTTGAAGAGCAAGTTACCACTATAGAAATCCTGAGGGTACTCGATCATCCGGATACAGTACCTACGCTCTTGAAGGCTATGATGAATGCAGATCCAAAGGTGTATACCATAGCTGCAGATGCGCTGGATAAACATAGCTCACCCATCCCACCCTCTGATCTAAAATCGCTTCTCGAAAAGAACTCTGCAACTCACAGAAAGCTAGGCGCTCGATTGCTGGGAAGAAGCCAATCTACAGAGGCCCTTAATCCTCTTCTTGACTTACTTGAAGATCCCACCCTTCTAGTGCAAACAGAAGCGATAGAAGCCTTGAGCTATTACCCTACTGAGCGGGTTGTCAAAGCGTTATGCACTATGTTGCTGAGTGAAACCTTCCAGGTTCGTAAAACCGCTCGTTCCGCATTAGAAAAGATGTCTACATACCATTCATTGAGCGCCCTTTTACTGGACCTCAAGCGGTGGGATACCGAAGCTCTTACAATACCTGCGATCTTAATGGTAACCTTGTATCAGGAAGGTAAAGGGGAGCTCGCGCACTCAATCAGTGATGCATTACTCTTTCACTTACATCCTAGAAACAAGAATGTGCAGACTAGATTACATTTAACCGACAGTAAAGGCCGAGGCGGCCTCGATGCTCTCCATATTCTTCTCAAGGAAGGAGAGTGGAGGCACCTGGCGTTCTTCGCAAAATATGAACTGGCAGGTATGGGCTATTTAATCCTCAAAATGGTCAGAGTCCTTTCAGCTACCTATGGTATTCAGAAGGACAAGGCTGAGTCGCTCATCTGTAAAGATCACCTTGCCCGATTTGTAAAAATCAAGAAAAATGGGATCACTTACTTGGGCTGCCGGATCTGCGGAGAGACTCACAAGGCTTCTACGACAAAGGAAATTGTAGGCGTATTAGATACTAAGATGCGTGCATCTATGGAAGCATCTAGTACAACGTACAGAATCAATTGGTTGAAAACGCGAAAGATAGTAGATTTTGAGCGGATAGAACTTGGCGAATGTTCAGAGGAATTAATTACCGAATTTTGTATCGACCTGGGCAATGACTCTGACCCTTATCGTTCAAAAAACAACCGTGCCATCTCTTTTTCTATTCAGGAAAACATCGAGCTATCCAACGAACTTATGGCCGTCTTAAAGAGGCAATTCAATCGGGTGTTTTACCTATGATTACTGATCAGGATCAACTTTTAAAAGCCTTAAAGGACGAAGATAGCTATGTTCGTTTAATCGCTGCCGGTTCACTGGCAGCGATTAGCGACCCTGCAGTGATCAGTGCCCTTATCGCTTCCCTACAAGATTCAGATCCTGATGTTAGGCGGACTGCAGCAAGCTCACTCGGTACACTTCAAGCCCCTGAAGCCATCGAGCCCCTGTTGTGTGCATTAAAAGATCCTTCTGTTCATGGTGCTGCTAGCAGGGCACTGAATGAGTTTGAAGGTTCAGACCTCATTCATTCACTAATTACAGCTCTTGAGAATGAGTCTCCCCTTGTGCGAAAAGTAGCTGCGACCTTACTCGGCAAGTTTGGGTCCTCGAATAGTGTTGACGCGTTGATCAAAACATTGAGCGATCCAAAATGGACCGTCAGAAAAGCGGCTGTCCAATCCCTTCATTCGTTCAAGACCCAGTCTGTTGTTCAAGTACTGCTTCACATGCTGCGGGACAAACACCTAGAGGTACGAGATGAAGCGGCTCAGGCCTTAGAACACTTTAAAGACCCCATAGCCCTCCCTTTGCTTCGCGAGGCACTGAACCATCCTGAAGACTTCATCCGTGAAGTTGCTGCTCGGTCTCTTGGGCACATCGAAGACCCGTTAGTTATCGTTTATCTCATCCAAACGATGAGTGACACATCACGGCAGGTACGCGTGAGTGCAGCACGTGCGTTGAAAAAAAGAAAAGAACCAATCACGGTATCCGCACTCGTTAAGGCACTCAAGCACCAGGACCAGGAAGTACGCATACTGGCGGCAAGCACATTAAAATCGTTTGAGTCGTCTATGGTTGTTGAGCCATTGAGCGAATCGATTATTGATGACGACTTCTATGATCGCCAGGAAGCTATCGAATTGTTAGGTAGCTTTAAAGAGAAAGCGGTTATCAAACCCTTGATCGAAGCACTCGGCGACAAACGAAGCGATGTACGGCAACTGGCGAATCAAGCACTCCGCGAGCACCCTCCTCTGTTTGTTGTTTCTCCCTTGATAGAGGCGATGTCAAATGAAGTCTTTCATGACAAAACGGAGGCTATTGAGTTATTAGGCTCTTTTGATCACCCTGTTACGCTCGCGCCCCTTCTCGAAGCGTTAGAGGATCCAAATAAACGAATTCAAGATACAGCCATTGAGGCACTTCGTTCATTCTCACATCCTATTCCCGTCCCGTATGTCTCCCGCTTCCTAAACAGTGACTACATGCCGCTTCGCCTGTTAGCCGCATTATTACTGGGACAGAGTAAAGACTCAAGGGCCATTAAGCCGCTTATAGCTGCTTTAGAGGACGGCGATCCGTCTGTGCTGGCTGGGGTTATCAAAGCGCTAAGTTCCTTCTACACCCCCGAAGTGGCGACTGCCCTAGGAGAAAAACTTGAACATGAAAACTTTGAAGTGAGGCAGGCAACGGTGAAAGCACTGGAGCCGATGAACACGTTTCATGCGTTAACCCCTCTACTGAACGAATTAAAAAAATGGGATTCACAGGAGCATTCTATCCCTGCTAATATCATGGTCTCCTTATTCAAAGAAGGCCATCGCAATATTGCTTATGCGCTTGGCAATGCCATGCTATTTTACGAACCAGGAAACGCATCGCATGTGAACAATATTGTTCAGAGTAACAAAGCCCTAAACCGCCTGGTCTCCTATGAGGAGTGGCGCCATCTGGCTTTCTTCGTCAAACGAGATGCTTCTCCCGACAAGATACTCTTTGGCGATTTCAAACAAGCCTTGAACAACACCTATCTTCTTCAGAAAAAGGAAATTCCACACTTATTCTGCACCCAACACGTCAGCAGGTTTCAAAAATATAAACAAAACAATTTCAACTACTTTGCATGCCGGATTTGTGGTGAAACACATCACGGTTCAAAAGCCCGAATGATCACGGTCGTGTTGGATGAGACCATGCAAGAGAGCTTCTTGATGAGCGAAGAGATCTGCCGAGTAAACTGGCTACATATGGGCCAGGTTTATGATTATGACAACATAGAAATCGGCCAATGCTCAGACGACGACATCAAAGCCTTTTTTATTGCTATTGGAAATGATGCAGACGTATTTCGTAGTAAGCGCAAAGGAGCACTTCCCATCAAGGTCCAGCCAAATATTGTGCTCTCAGAGGAAATCAAGAATATCCTAAAGCAGAGAGGCAAATAAATCAACCTCGCCTCTAAGTACTATTTCTCAGAGCCTGAACAGGATTGGTTAGCGCTGCCTGTGCTGCTCGAGAGCTAATTGTGAGGATAGCAATACATACAGCTACAACGGGGGCTACAACAAAAGGCCAAATGCTGATATCAATCGCATATGCGAAGTTCTGAAGCCAGTTGTGTATACCCCAGAACGCAAGCGGAGCAGCGAGTACCGATGCAATGAGTACAAGCTTGATGAAGTCACCAGCTATAAGCATAACAACCCTACGCACGTTCGCACCCAGTACTTTTCTTATTCCAATCTCGCGCGTTCTTCGAGCCACAGTTAATGTAGCTAATCCAAAAAGCCCCAGGCTGGCGATTAGAATTGCAAAAACCGCAGATAATGTCACAATAGACTGCCATTGCTCTTCGGTTTGATATTGCCCTGCCACGTCTTCATCCAGGAATGAATACGTAAATGGCTTTCCAGGCAATACGGAGGCCCATGTCTGTTCTACCTCATCAATGGTGGAAGCAATTGCATCAGGCTTGATTTTTATTAAGATGGCACCCATAAAATTGTAATAATCTGGATGCATGTTCATCACAGCGGGTTGTACTTCCTCCCGTAGTGATCTGAAATGAAAGTCTTTCACTACCCCAATGATAACAGGAGGCTCTTCATAAACCCCACTCAACCAATTCGTAAGCCGCTGGCCTACCGGATTTTCCATCTCGAACTCGCGGACTAGTGCTTCATTTACCAGTACACTTCGCGTAGAGTCTGAGGATAAATCCTTCGAAAAATTTCGGCCTTCTACGATGTCCATGCCCATCAATTCTATATAGTCAAAACCTACACCAAAATTGTATGCAGATCTTGTAACTCCCTGAGCATCCATCCATGTATTTCGGTCGCTGCCTCTCGTAAATGACGTGCCTGCCCTGGCAACGTTACTGACATACACATTTGAGGAGAGGGTATTTTTGAAGTGATCCAAAACACGAGGTGCATCAACATCGCTCACCTGTCCGGTATTCACCACCATTACCCGCTCCTTATCGTAGCCTAGATCTTTATCGAATAAGTACTTTAACTGCTGAGACATCAACAAAGTACTCACAATAAATCCGATAGATATAGTGTATTGTAACACTACCAGGCTACGACTGAAGATACTTCTCCCCCGTTTATTCAAGACGCCCTTTAGCACCAGAATAGGTTGAAACCGTGAAAGAAGTAGCGAAGGGTATCCTCCGGCAATAAACCCAACCAGCAGTAACAATCCGATTGTTGCAGCCAGTACTTCCACAGTACCCAGGTTCAGGATAGATAATGTCTCTCCCGTAAGCTGATTGAAGAAGGGCAATAAGAGAACAGCTATGAGTAATCCCAGGAATAGCCCTAAGGAGGTTTGCAACAGCGCTTCTCCCCAAAATTGCCCAATTAACTGGCTTCTTTGCGCACCAAGCACTTTTCTCATCCCTACTTCCCTGGCCCTTGACGTTGAAAGGCCTATTGAAAGAATCATAAAGTTGATGCATGCAATGAGCAAGATAAGTAGACCAATCCCAGCCAAAATAAATGAATACTTCGGGTCATGAGGGGATTCTTCGTAAGGAACCCACACATCTGGTTGCTGATGCAACTGCGTGATGGGCTGTAACAGCATGTTGAATGATTCGGCACCCTCAGCAAGAAATCCATTTTCTCTCAGCCCCTCAATGTAGTCCCCAAATTGAGTATTGACGAAGGGAACGAACGCTTCTTGCAACGCCAAAACATTTTGCTCCTCAGAAAGCTGTATGTATGTCGACGTACGCCCTCCCCAGTTATTGCCCCCCACATAGATATTGTCATAGTTCTCGAAGGAGATGGCAATATCAAACTGCAAACTTGAGTTATTCGGTATATTTTCGGCTACCCCGGAGACTAAAAAGTCGTACGTCACCTCGTTTCTAATGATAGAGACCGTTTTACCAATAGCTTGTCCTAGCTCGTTATCCGAAAGCCCAAACAAGCTTTCTGCAGCACGTTCCGTGATCACCATACCCGATGGATCGACCAGAGCCGTTGCTGGATCCCCTGCGACAAATGGAAATGAAAACATCTGAAAAAAGGGCGCATCCACTTCGACAAGGTCCTGCCTGACAGATTCATTCTCTACCCAGAAATCACTCGATCCCTTTACAAACCTGGAGGCATGCACAATCGAGGGGAATTCCTCAACCAGAGCCGGAGTAAAATCCGGAAACATCATATTCTGATAGTTCAGCTCCCCTTCTGGCGAATAGTAGTGTATGGTTGTGCGATAAATATGATCAGCATGCTCATGAAACCTGTTGTAGCTCCATTCATGCCTGACCAGCATAAAAATGAGTAAACAACACGCCATACCTATGGCAAAGCCATTCACGTTGATTACCGTATAACCTACTCGTTTTTTTAGGGAGCGAAACGCCGTTTTGATGTAATTCCGAAACATGGTCTGACTGGACTAACCGGTGGGTCAAATTATCAGAATTACGGCGATACTAACTGGATAGTTACACAAATCCAATAAAAATGCTAAAAAAATAGCACCTCATTTAAAAACACAAACTTATTGTTGACTCTATTGAAAATTTAATTGGAGAAGAGTACTCTACATACGATCCATCAATCTAAAAACTCACACCAGAATAGATGCTTTCTCGTCGCGTATTTTTAAAAAATGCTACAGCTGTCTCACTAGGCTTTAGCGGTTTGCACACATTTATGGGCTGTTCGTCTGAGGATAACCGTGGAGACCTGGATCTTCTTGTACCTGACCCTAATGGAATCCTTGATTTGCCTGCGAACTTTACGTACTCCATAATCTCAGAAGCTGGCAACCCCATGACTGACGGGTTTATTGTACCAGGTCGTCCTGATGGAATGGCTACTTTTTTAGCCGAGAATGGACTGACCATTTTGGTCCGGAATCACGAAATAGATAATGCAGCGAGTACGGGTCCCTTCGGTGCGGATAATCAATTCTTGTCACAAGTAACCTCTGATCAGTTTTATGACTTTGGGTTTGGCAACAAGCCTGCCGTTGGCGGTACTACAACGATTGTATACGACACAGAGAAAAAGGAAGTAGTACAAGAATTTCTCAGCTTAGTAGGTACTCGAAGAAACTGTGCGGGTGGACCTACTCCATGGGGAAGCTGGATTACCTGTGAAGAAACAACGGTTCGCGCTGGGGACGACATCGAAAAAGATCACGGATATAACTTCGAGGTCCCTGCGACTCTCGCCCCTGCCATTGCCGCCCCCATACCTTTAAAAGCTATGGGGCGATTTAACCATGAAGCCGTAGCAGTGGAGCCCAATAGTGGAATCGTTTATC
Source organism: Rhodothermaceae bacterium (assembly GCA_019634345.1). Lineage (GTDB taxonomy): Bacteria > Bacteroidota > Rhodothermia > Rhodothermales > JAHQVL01 > JAHQVL01. The sequence goes on along the minus strand of JAHQVL010000284.1, from coordinate 4,401 downwards.
AGACCGAGGACCGCCATGATGGACTTATCTATCGCTTTATCCCCAATGTACCCGGTCAACTTGCTGAGGGGGGCCGCCTTCAAGCGCTTGCTATCATTGATCGAGCGAGCCTGGACACGCGGAACTGGGATAGCCAGGAAGTGGCCGTAGGTCAATCCTTTGCTGTCCGATGGATCGACTTAGAGGACATCGATGCGCCAGAGGATGATTTACGCCTCCGAGGGTTTGAGCAGGGTGCTGCTCGTTTTGCGAGAGGCGAAGGGATGTGGTATGGAGAAGGGACCATTTTCTTTGCCTGTACCAATGGCGGGGAAAAGAGAAAAGGACAGATCTGGAAATATATCCCTAGTCCTGCCGAAGGCACACCCCAAGAAGATCAACAACCCGCTTCCTTAGAACTGTTCATTGAGCCTAATGACGGTGCGATCATTGAAAATGCGGACAACTTAACCATTGCTCCCTGGGGGGACTTGATTGTCTGTGAGGATGGGCCAGGAAAACAACATTTACTTCGCGTAACTCCTGCTGGAGATGTGATTCTATTTGGAGCAAACAGAGTGAGCGATTCTGAATTTGCAGGCTCTACGTTCTCTCCCGATGGCTCGACGTTGTTTGTGAACATTCAAGTCGATGGATTGACCCTGGCAATTACAGGCCCCTGGAATACATTCTAAAAGACTACATGTAGATCCGGCAGTCCTCCTGCGATTATCCTTTGTACGCCTTATAAAGCTCATACTGGGCTCTAACGGGTGCGCCATCGTTCGTCACATACGGATTGGACTGTGTTTTATTTATAACGCGTGCTTTCTGATTGTCGCTCAGTTGGATCTTCAGCATCTTCATAACAGCTTCCCGATGATCGGCATCGTAAATGGGGAAAGCAACCTCAACACGTCTGCTCAGATTTCTTTTCATCCAATCTGCAGAAGCGAGATATATTTGAGCGTCTCCCCCATGATTAAACACATAGGCTCGGGCATGCTCGAGGAACCGATCCACAATACTTATAACTGAAATATTTTCACTTTGCCCTTCAACACCGGGCACAAGCCGGCAGATACCACGCACAATAATTTGAATCTTGACACCAGCATTATTCGCTCTGTATAATCGGCGGATCATCTTAGTGTCTTCAAGGCTGTTCATTTTGAGAATCATCCATGCATCTCTTCCCGCTTTCGCTTCTTCAATCTCCTTGTTGATTAGCGAATTAAACGAATCACGCATATTGAAGGGAGCCACGAGCAGATGTTTTAGTTCGGGATTCTTTTTAGTAAACAAAAACTCAAATACCTGCTCTACTTCTCTACCAATTTCCTGATTTGCTGTTAATACGGCATCATCAACGTAGAGGCTTGCTGTCTTTTCGTTGAAGTTGCCCGTGCCTAGATAGGTATAAAGCATTCGATTCTCCCCTTCTCGCCTGGAAATGACCGCGATCTTAGCATGCACCTTAAATCGCTCCATGTCCTCAATGCTATACTTAACCGCAATGCCTGCTTCCTCCATTTGCTCTGTCCAAAACACATTGGACTCCTCATCAAATCGCGCTTTTACCTCTACAAAAACCGTTACGTTTTTTCCACTCTTCTTTGCATCGATCAAGGCTTTTGTAATGGCAGAATCCTTTGCGACTCGATAGAGAGAAATGTAAATATCTTCAACAAGCTCATCGTTCGCTGCCTCTTCAAATAAGCGTATTACCGGATCGTAGGATTGATAAGGGACATGTAAAAACTGATCCTTTCGTGCTATAATGTCAAAGATCGAATCGGAGCCCGAAAGCTCTGGGTGGGCATGGGGAGGCATCGGCTCGTTTAGAAGATGTGCTTTATCAAAACGAGGAAAACCAAAAAAGTCATTAAGATTATGATACCGGCCCCCTAGCACCATATCTTCATTTTTAAGTCCCAGGTTTTTCTTGAGCATAACAGCTAAAGAAAAGGGTGTTTTCAGATCGTACAAGAGCCGGCTCGGTATACCTGTCTCCCTTTTCTTCAAGCTTTTTTTGATCATCTGAACCACATCGCCAGAAAATTCATCCTCCAGATAGAGATCACCATCCCTGGTCAACTTGATCGAGTATGAAGCATCTACGTCATCTTCTTTGTAGACCTTGTCAAGATTAAAACGAATGACATCGTCGAGATACATGACATTGTAGCGCCCATTCTCAGAAGGTAGTTCGATAAACCGGGGCAAGTCTGAAGGGATTTCCAGCAGTCGATAGCCGGGTACATCCGCGTCTCGGTTCCATAACTCAGTAACCAGGTAGATGCCTCGATTTTTAACAAAAAAGTCTGTTCCTAGCTGATCTAAGTCTGCAGGATTAAGCCGATCCTCAAGGTGCTCTTTAAAATATGCGCTTAGAAAACGCGCCTGTTCATCATCAACATCTGTTTCTGACTTAAAAAATATGTTTTCCTCAGCCAGAGCAGGTACGATTTGATCCCGAAGAATGGCCCCAAATTGTTCTTGCTGTTCAGTGACAATACTGGTTATTTGTTTGACAAGGCGGGCGGGATTGAAATCTAGTTTCTCGTAGGATTTTTTCTTCAGACGGACCAGGCTTCTCATAGAAGCGACGCGTACTCTGAAGAATTCATCTAGATTGGATGAGTAAATTGCTAGAAAGGACAGGCGTTCAAAGAGTGGCAATCGTTCATCTGCAGCCTCTTGCAATACCCTGGCATTAAACGATAGCCAGCTTATCTCTCTGTTCTCAATAACGTATTTGTTTTTCTTCTCCATCAAGAAGGTTCAGCTTTTTTTGAATAAACAGCTTCGGCACGATCACATGTACCTCCCACCGGGGGATTGGGTTTGCGAACAGTGACCTCTACAAACTGGACAATTGAGTATAAATTCAGTACTTCGCAGGCAATCAAATAAGCGAGTTTTTCTATGAGGTAAAATCGGTTTTCAGTAACTATCCGCTGAACCAATTTATAGATAGACTCATAATCCACCGTTTTGCTTAAATCGTCATGCTGAGCAGCCTCTTCAAAATCAACATCCATTCTAACATCTACTTCATAGCGTCCACCAATGCGATGCTCTTCTTGCATTACTCCATGGTGAGCATAAAATACTGCATTTATTAGCCTTACAGACCCAGATGGCATAAGCTCTTCTTTTGGTGATGATGGTCAATACCGTTTTATGGGCGAGTTAACCGCAAAATAGAACTCCTGATCCGGTACTACATGATCCGATTCAAAGTTCTTTCAAACTACATATTACTCTATTTGGTAGTGAGCCCAAATGTAAGCATTTGCTAAAAAAATAACGCAGTCGAAGTCTACAGCAGTTGGATTAATAAATGATGATCGTTTTAGACACCACTATACCCTATCTATTCCCCATTAGTAATCGATTAAGTTTGCCGAATCAGTACATACTCATAGAGGAATGGCGCATAGATGAAAAGCTGAAGCCTCTACTATATGCGCCTTTGAAATTAATACATTTAGGAACTCGCTCAGAATACCGAGTAATGTATTTTCTTTTCCTATTACCTCTCGACATTTCTTTCGTATTCGCGACGAGCTTTGGTAATCAGACATTATCGCTCAACTTTTATCCCATTACAGACGAATGTCTTTGTTAGCAATTATCTTTATTGCCATTCTTATTCCGTTCGTAGTTTTCTTTCTTGGCTTCACCTGGTTTTTCATCTGGTCACGTGTAGCTAAACTGACAACCATTCAGAAGCCTAACGCGGCCGAGGCTAGCAAAGAGTATCATACGCGACTAGGAGCCGTTCAAGCTGTGCAGACTGGTGGAGGCAGTTATGACTATGTGGACGATTCAAAAGCAGATTATGGAATAAAACCCATCTATAAACCATTATCTCACTTTTTAGAAAGCAACACCGATCTGAATGACTTTAGCGGCACCGTCCTTGAAAAGGTTGACGCAGGTGAAGCGCTTACAGTAATACCCGGCGTCTCAAAGGAATTGGCGGGGGAGTTATACAGCCTAGGTTATTCCAGTATTGAACAGATTGCTAGATGGGGACGAGCGGATGTGAGGTCAGTGTCTGCCGACTTAGGGATCGACCAACAACTCATAGAAGAGGTATGGATAGCGAACGCACGGCTTATTATGTCCGTACGTTCGACATCCTATACAAGCTAATCAACTTTCAACAAACGAATTTATCTCGCTGTGAACAGGCACGTGGATAATTTGTCTGAAATCAGAAACGCGAGCTTCAATCTCAGCCTCTGTTAAGGCAAGAAGCCTATCTGGACCAAACCGTTCCACCGAAAATGAAGCAATAGTACTGGCATAGACGACTGCTTGCCTGAGTGCACTGTCTGTTATCGTTGAAAATTTAGAAAGATATCCTACAAACCCACCCATAAATGTATCTCCAGCTCCTGTTGGATCCTG
>JAHQVL010000283.1 GCA_019634345.1 Rhodothermaceae bacterium | reverse complement strand
CCCTTTCGAATCAGAACGCTTCCCTAATCTCCGGGACGGATTCCCATCGAATGAGAACGTTTCCCAAACCTCCGGGCACTGGTCCCTTTCGAATCAGAACGCTTCCCAAAGCCCTGGGCACCAGCCCCTTTCGAATCAGAACGCTTCCCAAATCTCCGGGGCGGATTCCCATCGAATGAGAACGCTTCCCAAACCTCCGGGCACCGGTCCCTTACGAATCAGAACGTTTCCTAAACCCCCGGGACAGATCCTCATCGAATGAGAACCATTCCCAAATCTCCGGGATGGATTCCCATCGAATGAGAACGTTTCCTAAACCTCCGGGCACTGTTCCCTAACGAATCAGAACGTTTCCTAAACCTCCGGGCACTGTTCCCCAACGAATCAGAACCCTTCTCAAACCCTGCCACACTGACCTGATTCGACAAACAACAGTTCTCAAGCTCCCCCCCCAACGCCAAACCCCAAACACCAAACCCCAAACACCAAACACCAAACCCCGAACACCCTTTGTAACCTTCCCGGCCTACCATTCGTTTATTCTGTCAATACGCATATCTGGTACGGTATTAGTATTGAATTAGACACTTCAATAATATTCTCATATATAGAAATGAATACGATTAACTCTGTGAAGGGACTTGGTGTTGTTCTTTTGTTTTTAATTCTATCGTTTGGCTCATCACGCACCGCTTCTAGTCAGGCTCAATTTGGGATCGTAGGAGGTGCTAATTTCGCTGCGCTTACCGATATTCAAGCAAATAACCAGGCGATCAGCTTTGATAATGCCACAGCATTCCATGCAGGTATTTTTGTAGACCTGCAATTAGGCCCTCTCAATCTTCGCCCTGCTGCTTATTACTTGAATGCAGGCGCACTTTTTGAAGGCAGCTCCGTATTCCAAAATGATAACTTTGACCTCGCCTATGTCACCATCCCTGTTGATGTGGTGATCAATTTTGGCGTAGGGCCCATCCAACCCTACCTGTTTGTAGGTCCTGAGATTCGTATTTTTACCCCTGGTGATATCCCTACTGAAATCGAAGAGGGAATCCAGGATTTTGTATTTAATGGGACAGCAGGACTGGGGTTAAAATTCCAGGCTCCAGGGCTCGGGGTTACGCTCTACCCTCAATTGCGATACAGCTTTGGTATTTCAAGTTATACGAACTCATCCTACCAGTTTGAAGGCGTATCCGTGGAAGCGAATGATGCGAATGTACGGATGTGGCTACTGAGCCTTGGTATTGGCTTTTGATGGCCCCCACACAAACTTAATGTGTACACAATCTGGGTTTTGATAAAACAAAACCCAGATAGAACTTATTGCAATTTTGCAGGTAATTACTGCAAACAAGCCTATCCTGCGAGCATTTCATTCGGCGCATTCTATTTATCGCCTCTATTCAACACACTGAGCACACATTAATTGGCGCCTGAAGGGGAAGTCTATTAACAAAGCTGTTGACAATAATCATGTTGTATTTTTGTCGACCATATGAGAGGTTTATACAGTCACCTTCTGCCTCTTCTACCTAATAAAAATTAACACGTCTATATATATCTACGTAGCCTGCCTTTCTCAAAAAATAGCGAACCGTACGCATGTACTATGGCAGCTGTAAATCAAACCAACACGCACTTTCCCTCCGGCACCGTACCTTTTAATTCTGAATTGATACCACCCACGTATATTGCTGGAATTGGTGCTTCAGCAGGTGGAATTGAGGCTTTACAATCGTTTTTCGAGCAAGTGAAGCGGAATGACAACCTTGCTTACGTTGTCATTCAACACCTTTCGCCTCATTTCCGAAGCTTGATGGTGGAAATTCTGTCGAAGCATACAGAATTAAGTGTGAGGGGTATTGAATCAGAAATGCCCATCAGAGCCAATCATGTATATGTAGCCCCTCCGGGGAAAAACATCTCTATTGCGAAAGGTACATTGTACACTTCTGTTCAAGACCGTTCTTCCGGGCTCTTATTTCCCATCGATTCCTTTTTAGAATCACTTGCAGAAGACGTCAAGGACAAAAGTATTGGAATTATTTTGTCCGGCACCGGAAGCGATGGAACTCATGGAGGCCGGCTTATCAAAGAAGCTGGTGGTTTACTTATTGCGCAAGAACCTGCCTCGGCCAAGTTTTCGGGGATGCCGCGGAGTGTGATCAATACAGGACTAGTGGATCAGGTTCTTGGTTCAACGGCCATTCCAGGAATGCTTTCACATTACACGAGTTTCCAAAGAAACATGGCCGAAGGTGAAGGGGAAGATGCAGTTACACATAGCAACCTCGATCGAATCCTTCATTTACTGAAAAGCAGATATCGGATAGACTTTAACAACTATAAGCCCACAACACTCATTCGACGAATAGAACACCGAATGAGTGTTAATCTCATCACCTGCTATGAGCATTACATAGAAGCGGGTAACGCCAATTAGACTTTCTATTCAAAGAACTTCTTATTGGCGTTACCCGCTTCTTTAGGGATCCAGAGTCCTATGAAGCCCTGCAACGGCAGGTTATCCCAAACCTGTTTGCTATTGCAGAAAACCGATCCTCCAATGCCATCCGAGTATGGGTAGCCGGTTGCTCTACAGGTGAAGAAGCCTATTCCTTGGCCATCCTACTGCAGGATTATGCCAATACGTTTAAGCAGAAATATTTCGACATAAAAGTGTTTGCGACTGATGCAGACACCCATGCTATCACTTTTGCTGGAGCCGGCTTGTATGCTGAAAGCATCACTTCAGATGTACCCAAAGAATACCTGGACAGATATTTTGTAAAAGAAGGGAATTGTTATCGAATCATCCGCGAGATCAGACAAAAAGTCATCTTTGCTCCTCAGGATATTATCAATAATGCACCCTTTTCTCGCATTGATCTCGCAACGTGCAGGAATGTATTGATTTATTTTAAAGCCCAGGTTCAAGATCATGTTTTGAAAAAAATCGCCTATTCGTTAGCCCCGTCTGGCTTTTTGTTTTTGGGTTCAAGTGAAAGCCTGGGGGAGGTCAGCAAGTTATTTACCTCTATAAATCCCACCCATAAACTATTCCAGTACCAGTCAACGAATATGCCTGAGGTTGTGCCTACATTCCCCCAGCACCCTGATGTCTATGCGCCCCGTTTGGCCCAAAACTTTAGAGAGACACCCAAAAAGCCAAAAAGAAGCCAGTCAAACGCAGCATGCGCTACTATGCTGGTTTCTGTGTTTGGGGATTATCTCCCCGACTGTATCATCATAGATAAAGATTCGCACGTCTTATATAGCTTTGGTGATACGAGTTTATTCATGCATATTCCTTCAGGACAAGTGGATATGCATCTTACTAGCCTCACGATTCCCCCAATTCAGACAACACTTAGCACCGCGGTTCATCAAGCACAGCAAAGTAGAGAGAAAGTTGTTTATAAAGACCTCTCGGTGGTTCACAACAACCAAACGATCAAGTTTGACCTGATTGTCCACCCTTTTATGCTGCAGGAAAACAACGAGTGTTGCCTTATCATATTCAACGATGGCAAAAGGGATGCTATCAAAGAAGGGGATGTGATATCTAATGTCGACATTGACAAACAAACAATTCGGCGCATTCAAGATCTAGAAAACAAGCTCGAGTTTACTGAAGAAACATTGCAAGCCACCATCGAAGAGCTTGAAACGTCAAACGAGGAATTGCAAGCTACAAATGAAGAACTCAGGGCGGCAAATGAAGAGCTTCACAGTACGAATGATGAATTGCACAGTACAAACGAAGAACTGGTAACGATCAATAACGAATACCATGTAAAGATCAGAGAAATGTCCTCGCTAAATGATGACATGGAAAATATTCTAAGGTGCAGTGAGATCAGTACCATTTTCCTCGACAAAGAGTTACATATTCGTCGTTTCTCAGCCACATCGCAAAATTTTGTGCAATTAAAGGACGCGGACATTGGCCGGCCATTTTCTCATTTTTCACACCTGACAGGCGATATCAATCTATTAGATCTTGCTAATCGTGTTCTCACTACGAATACACAAATTGATAGGGAGTTAAAAACGGAAAGCCAGAAATCATTTCTCGTCCGTGTCTATCCTTACATTTCACATATAGATCTTTGCGAAGGCGTAGTAATAACCTTTGTAGACATTACCGCCTTAAAAGACTCTGCACAGCAACTTGAGACCGCAATCCATGAACGGTCTGCTGCACGAGAGGCACTTAGACAAACGGAAGAGCAACTGGCAAAGCTGGCAGAGATTAGAAAAAGTTCTATTATCTATTGCCGTCGCCTTTCTGGTGAAAAAAACTTCACATATATCAGCTCAAACGTATCTGAACTGTTTGGCTACACATCGAACCAGTTTTTGAGTGACCCCAGCTTTTGGGTAGATTGTATCCACCCAGAGGACTCGTCCAGGGCTATCGCTTATTTTGAAAAGCACTTCCCCAAAACAGGAGCCACTCCCCTGGAATTTCGCTTCAAATGCTACGATGGTACCTATAAGTGGCTGAGAGATGAAACAAAGTTAATCATCGATGACGAGCGAAAAAGCAAAGAAAGTTTAGGGTCCTGGATTGACATCACCTTAGAGAAATCAAATTCATCTTGACGTGCTTAATTCGCAGTTCACCATATTTTAAGAGGAACAACAAGGAAATACTTACATAATACCAGCGATCATCTCTTCTCTACGTGCACGTTCTCTTTTTTGCTAATCCAGGCGTACAACGCCGGTACATGCATACTCTACCTTCCTTCTCGTTCAGTTCCACTTCCTAATTAGCCCATTCATTTTTTCTCCTCTCTCGCTATCGTTCGATTATGAGTTCAATGACGGATTCTCAACGAGAAAGATTTCAAGCACTCCGCGTCCGAGCGGAGAGACTGGTTCAGTCAATTTACAACCAGGAATTTGAAGCTTCTCAGCAAAACGTATCCAACCTATTACAAGAGTTACAAACCTATCAGATTGAGCTTGAGTTACAAAACGAAGAACTCATAAATGCCCAAACGCGGCTAGAAGAATCTAGATCTGAGTACAGGCACTTGTTTGAATTTGCTCCTGTAGGATATTTTGTTTTTGATAAAAACGGGATTATCGTCGATGTCAATTCAACAGGATTAGACATGCTGATGATTCAGTTGGGGCAACGAAACCTGCTTCACAAACCGTTCCTGGTTTACCTGCACAGCAATGACCGGAAAAAGTTTGTTGAGCACATCCACCGGGTCATCGAATCAGGAGAACATCAAACGTGTGAATTAAAACTGGTTCGCAACGACAAACGTGTGTTTTATGCTGAAATGCAGAGTGTCCCTATCTATTATAAAAATTCAGATGAGCACACACGGGTCAGGTCGGCCATCATCGATATAACGCTGCGTTACGAAATGCAGCAGGAATTAATCACAGAACGAGAGAAAGCTTTGCAGGCTGCTACGTTCATGAATGAATTCCTCGCCAACATGAGCCATGAGATACGGACCCCGTTGGCCGGCGTAATTGGATTTGCTGAAGTACTTGAAGAAGAGCTTCCTGAAGAACATCAGGAGGTGGCAAAGATTATTTCCAGTGGAGGTAACCGCCTACTAAACACGCTAAATTCTGTGTTGGATTTTGCTCGGCTTCAGGCTCAGAGCCCAAGCATCCTTCTTACCCCAACAAACATTGCGAATCGTGTTGAAGAACAATGCCGCTTGCTCAAGCCACTGGCCGACCAGAAAGAATTACATCTAGGATTCAACGCTTCAGAAAGCGAGATCTATGCACTGGTGGATACCAATTTTCTAGATCGGATTCTAAGCAATCTTCTAAGCAATGCCATAAAGTATACTGAAGGCGGATCCATTCAAGTAGGTGTAGGCATAGAAAACGACATGGTTGCGATTAAGGTAAAAGATACTGGAATTGGGATTGATGAAAGTTTTCTTCCTTTATTGTTTGAGCCGTTCCGGCAGGAGCATATGGGGGACAACCGCCCCTTTGAGGGTGTAGGTCTCGGTCTATCAATTACGAAACGATTAATAGACCTCATGGAAGGCGAAATTCATGTCGACAGCACACCTAACAAAGGGACCTGTGTAACCGTATCTTTCCTTAAGCTAGACAATGACTTCCGGTTCTTTGAGAGCGATCAGATAACGTATACAAGCAATTCAGAAGAACCTCTGGACTTTTCAGATTACCATGTTTTAGTCGTTGAAGACAATTGGGAAACAGCTCAATTGGTTAAAAGGATGTTACGAAAGTACTGCCAACCAACCGTTGTCACAAATATAGAAGACGCCATTCAGGTCTATCAAAAAGAGGACTTCAATGTAGCACTGATAGACGTAAACCTTGGCCTTAATGAAACGGGCATCCAGCTGTTACACCAGCTCCGAAAAATCCCAGGTAAAGACCCGTTTCATGCCATTGCATTTACCGCATACGCTCTACCGTCTGATCAGGCAATGTTTATCTCCCACGGCTTTGATGACTACCTGGCAAAACCATTTACAAAATCTGCTTTGCTGGATTCTATAAAACGGGCCAAAATACTTACACAATAAAACGTATTATCCGATGAAGGCCATTGACTGGGCATGCTCACTTAACAAGAGTCAACTATTCATCATACAAATGAGCCAGCGCAATGTGACGAGTGCCTTCTTTGTCGGACACGGCCATTTTTCCTCCGGTGTTTCTGATCTCTGCACCTCCAACTACTCCAGCTTTGTTTAATGCGTAGAAGCGGACATTAAAGTTGGGCCGGCCGTTTTCATCCTGCAAACGGGCCAGCTTTGTCAGGTTTGCTATACGCTGGCAGGCATATAGACAGGCTTCCTGCGGTCCATCTCCTGCTCTCATGCGTTCTACGATTAAGAAACTGGCAAGGCTCTCCAGGTTTGCCTCTCCACGTCCGGTAGATCCTGCAGCACCAACCTCGTTATCGCAGTACAAACCTGCTCCAATGATGGGAGAGTCGCCAACACGTCCTGGGATTTTGAATGCCAATCCACTTGTTGTGGTGACACTGCTAATATTGCCTGACAGATCAATCGCCGAACAATGAATCGTTCCATAGTGGCGAACAAACTCTTCCATGTTGCTACCTATCTCGGTGTCGTCGATGCTATGCGGAGGCAGGTAATCATCCCTGGTGGACAGGTTTTCGACCCACTCTACCCAGATGCGCCGAGCCCTTTCTGTGAGCAGGTTTTCAACGGGAAACCCGTGCATCTTCGCAAACCGTTGCGCACCCTCGGCTACAAGCAACACGTGGTCGGTACGTTGCAGTACAAGGCGAGCCACTTTGGATGGGTATTTAATGCCTTCT
>JAHQVL010000026.1 GCA_019634345.1 Rhodothermaceae bacterium | reverse complement strand
TGAAGGGTCGCAGGGGTTGAATATGGGACGTATCGTGGCACAAAAAGCTGGATTGCCTGATCACGTACCTGGCGCTACAATTAATCGATTTTGTTCTTCAGGTTTACAGACCATCGTCATGGGAGCGCAATCCATTCTGGCGGGGCACTCCTCGATTGTCGTGGCGGGCGGTGCTGAATCTATGAGCCAGGTGCCCATGAGTGGATTTCATTTTCAGCCTGAACCGGATTTAGTGAATACTGATCCTGACGTCTACATATCTATGGGGAATACGGCGGAGAATGTTGCCGAACAGTACAAGGTCTCCCGAGAGGATCAGGATCGATTTGCATTGCAATCTCACCAACGTGCTCTGGACGCCATACAACATGGACGGTTTGAAGAAGAGATTGTGCCTCTTCATGTCGACAATGTGATCTACAAGGATGGAGCGACTACAAAAATTAGTACTGAGTTTAAAGTAGATGAAGGCCCTCGGGCGGATACCAGTGAAGCTGCACTCGGCAAACTTCGTCCGGTGTTCAGGATGGGAGGGACAGTAACTGCAGGAAACGCATCACAGATGTCTGATGGAGCTGCGGCAACCGTTCTTATGAGTGGGGCCAAAGTGGAAGAGTTAGGGGTTGATCCTTTAGCTCGTCTTGTAGGATACTCGGTTGCAGGGGTAGCCCCTGAAGTAATGGGAATCGGCCCCATTTACGCCATTGAAAAAGTCCTTAAGCAGACGGGCTTGTCTGTGAACGATATCGGACTCGTAGAACTAAACGAAGCATTTGCCTCGCAGGCATTGGCCGTCATACGAGAGTCTGGATTGGATGAGGAGAACGTAAATGTGAATGGAGGAGCCATTGCGCTTGGGCATCCGCTAGGGTGCACAGGAGCAAAACTTACGGCCACTCTTCTTCATGAAATGAAACGCCGCGGAGTCCGCTATGGCATATGCACTATGTGCATTGGCGGTGGTATGGGAGCTGCTGCCGTTTTCGAAAATATGATGATGTAATAGAGTCCGTATACAGGACTCATAACTGGAGAAATACTATGAACCTGCCGTTATACAATTTCTTCGCAGATATACCCCTTTGGGCAACTATTGGTGGTATTCTGCTTGTTCTCTTAGGCCTGGGTTACACTGGGGCTTCTCTATGGATTTGGGCGATCGCAGGTGCTGCCGCTTTGTATGGGTTTCAAGCGCCTGTGTGGTTGTGGGCAGTGTACGGTGGTCTAGCACTTGTCATGAATATTCCAGTATTGCGCCGCTTGTTATTTTCAGGGCCCATAATGAACCTGCTCAATGCGCTCAATTTCTTACCTACAATCTCTGAAACAGAGCAAACCGCGATTGAGGCAGGGAATGTTTGGGTAGAGGGCGAGTTGTTCTCTGGGAAACCGGATTTCAAGCGGATCATGAACGAACCTTATCCCGATCTCACACCGGATGAGCAGGCGTTTCTTGATGGGCCAGTAGAAGAGCTTTGTGCTGTCACAAAAGATTGGGACGTTTTTCAAGAAAAGAAGTTACCCGATGCTGCTTGGGATATCATAAAAAAAGAACGCTTCTTTGGAATGATTATCCCCAGGAAGTACGGCGGCCTAGAATTTTCTCCACTTGCTAATAGTGCAATCGTTCAGAAGTTATCCTCTAGATGCGGCCCCCTTGCAACTACAGTGATGGTACCGAACTCTCTAGGACCTGCAGAATTGTTGATTCATTATGGTACAAAGGAGCAACAAGACTATTTCCTGCCACGCCTGGCAACAGCAGAAGAAATTCCTGCGTTTGCGCTGACTGAACCCAATGCCGGGTCGGATGCGGGTGCAATATCTTCAAGTGGTGTGGTCTTTAAAGGGGATGATGGACATCTTTTTCTCCGGCTGAACTGGAAAAAGCGGTATATCACGCTGGCAGCCATATCAACAGTTCTCGGGATGGCGTTTAAAATGTTTGACCCAGATAATCTGTTGGGCAAAGGCAAAAATCTGGGGATTACATGTGCGCTCATTCCGACAGATACAGAGGGTGTTATCCTTGGACGTAGGCATGACCCTCTGGGTGTACCGTTCTATAATTGCCCAACAGAGGGGGAAGATGTAATTGTACCTATCGATGCGATCATTGGTGGTGTGGATGGGGCCGGCCAAGGATGGCGCATGTTGATGGAATCGCTCGCCGCAGGGCGGGGTATTTCACTACCGGCATCAGCATCGGGAGGATCTAAACTGGTATTTCGTGTTGCATCTGCGCATGCGAAAGTACGAAAGCAGTTTGGCCTACCTATAGGCTTGTTTGAAGGGATTGAAGAACCCTTAGCACGCATCGGTGGCTTTAACTACATCATGGAGGCGGCCCGTAGATATACCTGTGGTGCCCTTGCTTCGGGGACAAAGCCCGCTGTAGTCTCAGCTATTGCGAAGTATAACTTTACCGAGATGCAAAGGAAAGCGATTAATGATGGGATGGACATCCTTGGTGGTAATGCGATCTCCTGGGGGCCTCGTAACATGCTGGCGTCGGCTTACATGAATACACCAATTGGTATTACGGTAGAAGGAGCAAACATTCTAACGCGTACGCTTATGATCTTTGGGCAAGGCGCAATTCGTTCACACCCCTATATCTACAACGAGATCCAGGGGTTGATGAACAACGATGTTAAGACCTTTGATGTAGCGTTTACCCATCATGTTGGGCATACCATCAGCAACAAGATTCGTGCTATGTTACTTACGCTTACCCGCGGACGATTGGCTTCTTCCCCGGTTGGTGGGTACTCGGCTAAGTATTGGCGAAAGCTAGCCTGGGCGTCTGCTTCGTTTGCGTTTCTTGCTGATGTAGCTCTGATTGGTTTGGGCGGCTTGCTGAAACGAAAAGAAAAGATTACAGGGCGTTTTGCTGATATTTTCTCCTGGTTATATCTTGCTGCTGCTACACTGCGTCGATTTGAAGCTGATGGCAGGCCAAAAGAAGACAGAGCGTATCTGGATTGGTCTATGCAGTATGCTTTCGGAGAAATGCAGCGCGCGTTCGACTCCCTGTATAAAAACTTCGACGTGCCGTTGATTGGTTGGGCATTCAAAGGGCCCGTAGCGCTTTGGTCTCGAATCAATCCGCTCTCGCACGGCCCAATTGACAAAACCGGGCATGCCGTTGCGAAGAGTATGCAAACACCCGGTGAACAGCGCCGTCGCCTTACAGAAGGCATCCATACTCCTGAATCCTTGCAAGAGCCTTTTGGTATTCTGGAGAGAGCTTTTCGCCTTGCTTATCATGGTGATCACGTAGCTCGTAAGATCAGCAAAGCAGTTCGAGCAGGTACGTTGGAAAAAGGCCGGCCGGCTGCATTAGTCGGAAAAGCCCTTGAAGCAGGTGTTATTAATCAGGAGGAAGCTGCCCTTATTCAAGATGCTGAGGCTGCCAGAAATGAAGCGATTAAGGTTGACTCCTTTACCCTTGAAGAGTACATGCGAACAGCCGTACCAGCCGGCTCATCAACATCTTCCTCAATTGAAGCAGGTGGAGACGGGATGACGGTTGCTTAAGTTTGGCTAATTTTACTCGATACCTAAATAAATAGTGTGAATTTGATGTGGCGCATGATTTTGTTCAGTCGTGCGCCACATTGACTTGACATTCAATGCAGTAATCTTAGATTCAATAAATAGATGTGATATTTCGCGTTTGATAATAAAATCGAGGTAGTATCATGACTGAGTTAGGAATCAATCATTTTCTGGCTGCCGTTCAGGATCTCGAGAGTGCGCAGTATCGTGTGTTACACAGCCTACAACAAGCAAAGCACGCTTTTTCGCAAAACATTATCTACCCCCATCTGAGTTCCTTAGTACAATTGCATCATTCCTTACAGGATATCCTTAAAGGGATGATCGGTGTTGAAAAGGGATTACCGCGCCGTGTAAAAGACATCGATACTGAAAAGCAAGAATTGCTGTATGAGTATGAGTCACTATGTGATGACGAAGTGGCCCAGGTAAAGGAACTCGTTAATTGGGCAATGCCCCATATCCAGAGTGCTATCGAAGAAGGCAAGACAATCTTTGAGTTTGTCGATAACAACATCCACATTGGAGAAGTAGGTATTATTCCCTCTTATGTGGAAGAAGGCTACTTGATCTTGCCTAACCAGGAAGAGAACAACCTGTATATCCTTAAATACGATATCTCTCTATTTACTGATGTGGCCGAACGGTATCGCAGCCTCCGCACCAACCATATAAAGACACTCCCGATGTCTACCATTCGCCGTTCCCCTCATGCTATCAAGTTAGAGCTCATTGAAGAGCATCGAGAACTTCCCAATCCTGCAACGTATGTGTGCGATATTGGTCTTGAATTCCCTTTTGAGCAAACGGTCCTACCTATCGCCAAACGAAAGTTAATGCGGCACTTGTATATTCAAGGCGGTTTGGCTTAATTGATATTACACATTTTCTTTACGAGAGAGCGTCGTGCGTTTGTCTGTTGAATAGGCTTACGTTACGTCGCTTATTTCGTTATATGTATTCCAATATCATGTATCTATTCAATTCTCTATTAATAACGATCTTTCTCTACTTGGGGCTGCCCCAAACAGCATTTTCCTCTCAGGGCGAAAGGCAATCAGCTGCTGGATTCAGTGTAACTGGTATGTCCTCGCATATTATTATGGATGGACAATTCGATGATTGGGATGCTCTCTCACCACTCTATTCGGATCCTTCAGGAGATGCACCAGCCGGCACGGTCGACTTTGGTCAGGTCTGGGTGACAAATAATGAGCAGTACCTGTTTCTCCGCTTTGAATTAGGGGCCGAAGTACTCCTTCAGGACGGTAACGAAATTTGTTTATTTCTGGATACGGATGATAACGCGGACACAGGTTTATCTGTACATGGAATAGGTGCAGAATTGGCCTGGACCTTTGGGCAGCGGGAAGGCAGGTTCGAATTAAATGGTGTGGAGAACACCATAGAGCAGGGCGTTTTGGGCATTGTATCGGCGCCGACTGTGTCTGGAACAGCCTTTGAAGTGGCCATTGACCGCAATGCGCTGCCCGATGGCCAGAATCCTTTGTTTAGCAGTTCGTCATTCCGCTTTGTAATGGAGGACTTTCTAAGTGGAGATCTCTTGCCTGATTCAACTGGTGGAATGAGCTACACATTTGATGACAGTAGCACCCTTCCTGAATTTGAGCATATTCCGCTAGGAAAACAAGATCCTGAAGATGTACGTTTCCTGTCCTACAATGTAGAATTTGACGCACTCTTTGACCCTTCAAGGCAGCCAGCGTTCATTCGAATACTTCAAGCTACAGCACCAGATATTATTGGGTTTCAGGAGATCCTCTCCCATACAGCAGAAGAAACAAAAGCGGTGGTAGAGTCGGCTCTCCCATTGTCTCAGGGAGAATCTTGGTATGCTGCCCGGAGTGGTCCAGACCTCGTAGTCGTCAGCAAGTATCCTGTTTTGCAAACCTTCGTAATACCAGGATGGTCTTCTGGCGATTCCAATGCCGCTTTCTTACTGGATATGCAGTCGAAATGGGGCACAAACCTATTGCTTCTTGTGGGTCATCCACCCTGTTGTAGGAACGAAGATGGGCGCCAACGGGACATAGATGCTATGATGGCATTTGTCAGAGATGCAAAAGCAGAAGGAGGTGAGCTGAATCTTGAACCTGAGACACCCATTATGATTTTGGGAGACATGAACCTGGTAGGGTGGAAGGAGCAGTTAAATACACTACTTACGGGCACCATCGTAAATACCAATCAATTTGGTGAATCGTTTTTACCAGATTGGGATGGCAGTGCGCTTGCGGAT
>JAHQVL010000282.1 GCA_019634345.1 Rhodothermaceae bacterium | reverse complement strand
TAAGGAGGCGTTCATGATGAGAAGGGTAGATTACCGTAGGAAGCGCTCGCCCGGTCATCATGTAATAAATAAGCGCCGCAACCGAGTACACATCTGACCAGGAGCCTATTTGCTCCCGATCTGATTTGATCTCAGGGGGAGAAAAGCCCTTTACTCGTACCTCTTTTATGTTACCAGTGAGTTGCGCAGTGAACAGCCTCGCTGCATGAAAATTAAATAGTTTTGGCGTTTTTCCTCGATCAAAGAACACCGATGTTTCAGAGAGCGATCCGTGCACCAATCCAAACTGATGTCCAGACTCCAACCCTTCCATAATTGGCCATATGAGATCAAGGGCAGCGTCTTCTGATACTTTACCTCCACTCTGGCGAAGATAGGCGCGCAGTGAAATACCTATTAAGCGTTCACTAACGCGGTATATCGTCTCGTTTTCGTTGAACTGATCTGTACAGGGCGTAATATTGGGATGTGCAAGTCTTTGAAGTGCATTGCCTTCTAATTCATATTCCGCCAGGCCATAAGCATACGCATCGGGTTCTAGAGCTTTACATGAATCATTCTCCTCCCGCTCAGCTAGAGCAATGGGAAAGTATTCACGTATAATAACGTCCTTATCGTCCTGGTTATCGGTTGCCAGGTAGGTGATGTCGATGGGCCCCGCTTCTCCCAAGACTCGCTGAATGTTATAGCGCCCCTGGAGTATGGTAGATTCTTGGAGAACCATAGTGTAGGGAGTTAAGAAAAATGTGAAGTGAATAAGCTGCCTCTAAAATGGGGAAGATTCATCAAGAGAGCCCATATAATTTGCCTACACCGTAATAGCCTGTGGAGCAAAATATTATAACCATTACTCCTATCCACAATGCTACTATAGATTACAAAGAAGTTTTTTTCTGTCATAAAAGCGCAAAACCAACGATGCACTAGTTCATGATACTTTGGGCCGATTCCCCTTCCTCTGTTAGCTGATTTTATAGAGCTTTATGCTATCAATTCTAAAGAACATACTATTTTACATTTGCATAATGGATTATGCTCACCCTTCTCTATCATGATTAAATTATTATTTCCCCTCTTTATCGCTCTCCTCGTTTGTTTTTCAGTTCTATCAGCGCAGGCCCAAGAAATGGCCTCTCTTTCTGGGCTAGTCACAGACGCCACAAACGACAATCCCCTCTTTGGGGCCAGTGTGATCATCTCCGCAGAAAATGGCGATTTTGTGCAAGGAGCAGCCTCAAATAACGACGGTCAATTTCTTCTTGATGATATTCCGCCAGGTGATTATACCGTTCAAGTTAGATTTATTTCGTATCTCAACCTGGAAACCACATTAACAGTGGCTGCAGGTGAGGCGCGAGTCGTTAATTTTTCGCTCAGTAGAAGCGTCGCTGCCTTTGGCGAGGAAGTTGTCGTCCTTGGTTCTCGCTCGAACAGAACGGCGATTGAAACGCCGGTTCCGGTCGACATAATATCAACGCAGGAGATAGAACAGATGGGTGTGAGTGAGCTCAACCAGATTTTGCACTATGTAGCATCTTCCTTCAACTCGTCCCATCAAACGATTTCAGATGGCACGGACCATGTCAATCCTGCAAGCCTCAGAGGGCTCGGCCCCGATCAAGTCCTGGTACTGGTCAATGGAAAACGGCGGCACAGCAGTTCGCTTGTCCACGTAAACGGTACATTTGGTCGAGGGACCGTTGGAGTGGACCTCAATGCTATCCCAGCGTCTGCTATCGAACGAATTGAAATTCTGCGCGACGGCGCTTCGGCGCAATATGGCTCCGACGCCATCGCGGGTGTGATCAATGTGGTGCTCAAGAAACAGACGGACAATATCCAGTTAAATATCGGCACCGGTGTAACCAGAGAAGGTGATGGAGAACAGGCGCAGCTGTCAGCTAACTACGGATTTCCTATAGGGCAAGATGGCTATTTTAATGTAACCGGAGAGTATGTTGATCGTGGCCGCACGAACCGCTCTGATCCCTGGCAGGGAGATATCTTCCCTGGGATCACAGGCGCAGAAGCAACAGACTTGGAACTAGAGAACCGAGCATTGTCCCGTGATGACTTCTCCATGAGAACGGGTCAAAGCGCTTCAATCATTGGAGCGGTGTTCTTTAACACCAGTGTTCCCCTCGCTGGGGAAACAGATTTTTATGCCAGCGGTGGATTCTCTCACCGCGACGGCGAAGCCTCAGGATTTTACAGGCTACCCAACAGTGAGGCGCGTGTTAATCTAAACGTCTACCCCAATGGCTTCTTGCCAGAAATCCACACGCAAATCGGCGATCATTCTTTTACGGCAGGCATTAAGGGCCAGCTAAACGAATGGATTGTAGATCTGAGCACTACCCGTGGGGGTAATGCGTTTCAGTTTAATATCGAGAATACCATGAACGCCTCGCTTGGTGAAGCAAGTCCCATAACCTTTGATGCAGGCGGGTTTGCCTTTAACCAAACAACCAGCAACCTCGACTTGCTCCGAGACATTGATACCGGCGGCGCCATTAATGCGCTTACGTTAGCGTTGGGATCGGAATTTAGACTAGAGAACTATGTCATTGAATCCGGCCAGTTCGAATCGTATTCCCTTGGTAATGGAGGTACGGAGCCAGGTGTTAGCTTTGACACAACCTCCACAGGAGCGCCTAAAAACCCGGGTTCTCAGGTTTTTGCTGGATTTCAGCCATCAAACGAAGTAGATCGGTCGCGAAATAGCTTTAGCGTTTACGCCGACCTAGAGGCAGAGATTAGCGATGGTTTCCTTATCGATCTGGCCGGACGGTTTGAGTCCTATAACTATTTCGGGCAAAGCGTGAACGGGAAGATCGCTATGCGGGGAGAATTATCGGAAAACTTCGCCTTGCGAGGCGCTATCAGTAGCGGATTTAGAGCCCCCTCCCTCCATCAGGTCTGGTTTAACAACGTGAGCATTCAATTTGTGCTCGACGAAGCAGGACAACTGGTACCAGCACGCGTACTCAGCGCCAATAGCAGCGACCCCATCACAAAGGCATTCGGTATTCCTGACCTCAAGGAAGAAACATCCGTGAACATCAGTGCCGGTTTTACGTCACGTCCCGCTGAAAACTTCTTGATCACCGCAGATTATTACAACATCAACATCAATGATCGCATTGTGCTCTCAAGCCGGTTTACCAGCAGCGACCCCATTACTGCACAAATTCTTGCTCCATTTGCTTCGCTTGGCGTAAGCCAGGCGCAGTTCTTTGTGAATGCTGTAGACACAAGGACTTCAGGACTTGACATCGTGACTGCCTACACAACTGATACGGGAACGGGAAGGCTCACTTTGACTGGGGCTATTAACTTCACAGAAACTGAAGTTTTGGATACAAATATCCCGCAGACTATGGCTGACATATTTGCCATGGGTGATCTCGAAGCTGTTCGTAGTACGCTCTTTAATCGTGAAGAGAGAAATAGGCTAGAATCAGCCTTGCCCCGCCAAAAAGGACATTTAGGGCTGCAATATAGTCAGGGCCGAGTAAGTGCAACGCTGCGGGCAAATTATTTTGGCGATATTCACTACAGACCTACAAATTCTGATAATGATGAGAAATTCTCTTCCAAAACGCTTTTTGATTTTGGGGTATCCGTAGAGATACTGCCAGGAGCAACGCTGCAAGCAGGAGCAAATAACCTCTTCAATACCTTCCCGGATCACCATGAGAAAGCGGCTAATTATAGCAGCGGCCGGTTTCCCTATAGCAGAAGGGTCACACAATTCGGTACAAATGGTGGGTTTTATTATGCTAAACTAAAACTAACCTTGTAAAAACGATACCGCGAAGATCGATCTGTTTATTTGATCCCAACATTAATCGGACCTAACGAAGAAGTATCTTTACGGTATTTACATCTCCATAAGTGCATGCCTCGTGAAGAAGCGTTCGCCCATGTTTGATCAGTATTATTGATTCTTTTAAGCTACGCCATCGGAATCAATAATACTGATGCATCCCAAAGGGCATGTGCATATATACTCCACCAAAGATTAGACTTAAGGTGGTAGATAATCGCAAAGAGGAGGCCGAGGATGAAGAAGGCAATGATAAAAGGAAAGGGTAGAAGGAAAGGGTAGAAGGCCATGCATGAATACAAATGAAAGTGTCGATAAAAGAATTGCGATGGGCATTTTCTGTTTGGCCTTTTTTAGCCCTGAATTCATGTATCCTCGGAATATTACCTCTTCGCATAAACCGGCTGTTATCGCGATTTGCGATACGATATACAGTAGCGCTAAAAAAGTAAATCCGGATACCCAGATCGAATTCATGGGCCAGTCCCGATCCCCATTGACTGCTTTAGCCTTTCGGAATAATCATGCACTTCTACACTATGGCAATGTAATCATCTATATGCGGCTTCGAGGTAAAGTGCCACCATCAAGTTAATTAGTGTGCATTAGTTTAATTCGTAAAACGCTCTCCGAACGGAAAATACGCTTAAGCAATGCAGAGACGGATTGCTCGCTCAACACGATACAACCTGCTTTGAGCAGAAATTTATCTTTCATGTACGACAGCTTTAGGTAATTTGTATATTCGTGCGTAAGGTAGCGCTAAGGACGCAGCTTGCCAGATGCTTAGTTCTCCCTCGATTGCAACCCCTAAACATGAGTTCGATATCGAAGATCTTGGCCGCTCTATTGTCTAAGATAACCTCCCTCTTCTCAAATCCGATACTTCGCATAACTCCCCCAAGAAGGCCACTTACTCAATCCCACTGAACTGCTCGAAACTCTGGCCGCTTATCAGGAATATCAACGACCCAATGAACAAGCCCACATTGACGACGACTGCGATGCTTACAATTGCCCAACCCACAACTCGGTGAGAATGCAACTGATAACCGATATTCAGAAATGCTGGCACCGCAAGAGGAAAATTATGAATCCCGAGTGCCAGGAGCGTAATCGCCAGCCAGATGTTGAGCACCAACGTCGTCCGTTCGTTGTCCGAGGCGAGTATCTTTCGTGTGTGATGGATGATCCACCAAGAGGGTATAGCCAGGACGATGCCGATTACATAGAATAACGGAATAGGGCCTTCCAGTGTCCTCAATGCAAGCTTAGTAGTCACGGCCAAGAGGTGACCAAAGGCCATCGTTCCTATCGTAACCCCATAGAACAGGTTCATTGCTGCCAAAACCCGGCGTCTAATCGGGACATCCAAATGGCGATGTTGATAGAGTAAAATAGTGACAGCGAGCAAGCCCAAGCCCATCGATGCTGTCAGCCATTTACCTTCGTCTACGATGAGCGCAACGAATTGATCGATCATATATCCTGGCTACTTTGGGTTAGTTCTGATGCACATCCTACAATACACCTTTATAATCAGAATTACCGGGTAAGCAGTGCAATGGTAAGTATTTTTTCAAGTGCTTCTGACTATCCATTTCCTACTGAATGCCTAATTGTGGTTTATAATGGTCAACTGTATATTTTCCAGTGTTTCGCCCCACCCTCAGTTGATTCTTGCTCCACAATATGTTCTGTCTGCGCACTAAGTTAATTTGGTTGCTCCTTGCTTTTTCATGCTTTCTACCTCTTTTCAATTACACAGCTAGTGCTCAACAAACCTCTCTGAACTCACATCAAATAGAACGTCTGGTCAAGGTAGCTGAGTTATGGGGTACAGTGAAATACTTTCATCCTTACTTAGCCCATCAGGATATTAAGTGGGATTCAGCTATGGTTTCTACGCTACCAGATATACTCGATGCTAAGGATGAAGAATCTTATGCGGGCTCTATTGAGCGGTTGCTTTCAGTATTAGATGATCCAGGTACTTATGTAACTCAATCTATACCGGAGAATACTTTACCCACTGATTTCCTCGAACCAGTCACCAGTTGGACAGCTGATAGCATTTTAGTGGTACCATTAAACGAGAATACATTAGACCTCCGTGACTATGTGATGGTATTTCAGCGGTTGTCCGAAGTGTTGTCCGAAGTTCAGTCTAACTCAAGCAATGTAAAAGGAATTGTATTCGATATGCGCTCGGAGAGAGGATTACCTAAAGATCCAGAACCTCTTGAGGTGCTAATTCAATATTCAGGCCTGGAAAATGCACTTGCCGCTACATCCCTCGTTGTACCCGGGCAACGATCTCGTGTACACAACGGTTTTGCCCAAGAAGCACCCGTTGATACAGACTATTCATCTTCCTTCTATGTAACTAATAGCCGTCTTATTGAGCCCAATTCAACGGGCAACATAAGTCCGTTTGTTTTTTTGGTTAATCAGTTTGGACAGTTACCATCAATAGCACTTGCTCTTCAAGATGCTGGAATTGCAGCAATAGTAAGTGAGGGTCATTTTTCTGGTGGTGGTCTAATTTCTACTCATCCTATTGAGATTGGAGAAAATCATATTGTCCATGTCAGAACATCAGAATTGGCTCGCACTGATGGGACTACCGGATTTGATGCTGACCTTACCATTAACAAATCCAAGGATGTAAATGATTTGGATGGAAGTTTGGATCAAGCATTGAAGCTAGTCCGGAATTTTGACCTGCCTAAGACAACGAATCAGAAGCTACCCCCTTCTGCCGTTAACCAATGGAATACACTTTCAAAGGATCTATATCCTTCCAGACCAGAACGAATTTTGGCTGCGTTTAAAGTATGGTATGTGATCAAACATTTTTTCCCATATCACAACCTGCTTGATCGGGATTGGGATACTGTTTTTCGAGAGTCACTTCCCAACATTG
>JAHQVL010000281.1 GCA_019634345.1 Rhodothermaceae bacterium | reverse complement strand
GAGCATAGACTGCATAAACAGATTGTCGCTCCAGTACGCATCTATGCGACACAAAACAGCTCCAATAAGCGATCGCTCAGGAGCGGGCTTCAGCGCTTTCATCGCAAAGTACATGGGCCATAACCGCATGGCCTCAAGGGATTCAAGAATAAGCGCGGTAGGGTCATCATCATCATTTCGTTGCGAGAGAGCTTCCAGCGCCATGCAAGCAATACAGACATTCCCTCCGGTACCGTAAGCAACCAACTCCGAAGCAGCCAATGAGGACTCTTTCAGTAGCTCAACTCCTTGTTGAAATTCTGTTCGATCCAAGAGGTCCTTGGGATGGGCCGTCCGTTTAACAAAGTCCTCTAATTTCTCTGCAAGGGTGTATACTTGATCAAATCGAAATTTCTCTTCGGGTGGCGCATCCGCATCATCCTTACCCTGATTCTTTTCATCGTTAATAGCTGCAATCCAGGCTTCTTTATCCGTGCGTTCGTTTTCCTGGCTCCCGCCGGCATGCTTACGCCTCAAGGCATATACCAACCAGGCAACAGTTACCCCAAACCCTCCAATTAAAACACCAAGTAATAACACTAAATATGATTCCGACATTCAACGACCAATAATGCAAACGGTAGCGCTATAATAAATCTAGGGATTTATTATAGCTGTTTCGAGTATCGTGTTTCGCGTTTCGTGTTTATTTCTTCTGTTTCAGTCCCCAAAACCCGGAAATCGAAACCCGAAACCAAAGAGATGAATCTAAGAGATTCTTCTCTTTGTTCTTATATCTTAAGTCACTTTCAACACGATCTTTCCTGCGTTCAGATTTGCAGCCATGCGATTGTGGGCTTTGGCTACTTCGGACCAATCGTATATAGAGTCGATAATAGGCTTAATAAGGCCTTTGCCCAGTGACGTCCCAAAGTCATCGTTAAAGGCTTTTGTGAGTGCTACTTTATAGGCTAAGGAGCGGTTTCGCAAGGTTGATGCTTTCAGGTGAATCCGTTTTCTGAACAATGTAGCCAGATTAAGTGAATCCACTCGGGCTCCTCCCATGAGCGCCAGCATCACAAGGCGGCCATCTAACCCAAGGCATTCAATGTTCTTGGACAAATAGGACGCTCCAAGAAAATCAATAATAAGGTTAACGCCCTTCTCTTGAGTTAACGTATTGATTCGTTCGACAAAATCTTCAGATTTATAGTCGATGGCTCCTTGTGCACCCAGGGTAATGCACAGTTTATGTTTGGGCTTTGATGCAGTCACCCAGATTCGTGCACCTATTTCCTTTGCCAACTGGATTGCTGCAGTGCCAACGCCACTTGCACCTGCATGGATCAGTATATCTTCTCCCTCTTTTAGTTCACCAAGCCAAACCAGTGCTTGGTAAGCCGTTAGAAACACCTCAGGAATAGCTGCAGCTTCTTCAAAAGAAAATGCCTCAGGGATCGGCATTGCGATTTCTTGGGGAATAGTGGCAAACTCAGCATACCCTCCACCGGGTAACAACCCAAATACTCGATCGCCAACAGACCAGCCTGAACAGCCGCTTCCAACTTCTTCAACAACACCAGCCATCTCAAGTCCGAGCAATGGGCTTGCCCCTTTTGGGACAGGGTATTTACCGGAGCGCTGCAACAAATCAGCCCGGTTTAATGCTGTCGCATGTACACGTACCAGGAGTTCATTTTCGGCAGGATGCGGGGTGTCGAATTCACCAAGGACAAGCCGGCTTTCATCGCCAGGGTTTTCTACCAGAACAGCTCTCATTGAACCAGGGCCTTATGATTGAAGTGACGTGACTACTTTGATTTCATTATGGAGGGTGCGGTGTACCGGGCATCGATCGGCGATCTCAAGCAATCGGTTTTTTTGTTTTTCATCCAAAGGCCCCTCAAGCACCAGCTCTCTATTAATGAAGTCTATCTTTTTATCCTTTGTTTCGCATTCAGCACAATCGTTTGCATGGACCTTGTTATGTTCAAGCACAACCTTTACCCCATCTAAAGGCCACTTTTTATGATCAGCATACATCCTTAGCGTCATGGCCGTGCAAGCACCCAGGCTCGCGTTTAACAGATCATAAGGCGTTGGCCCGAGGTTTGAACCACCCACAGATAAGGGTTCATCCGCTACGATGGAATGCCCGCTGGCATTGATGTGCGTTTGATAACGATCCTTACCTATGTATGCAACCACGCGATGGTCTTCACTCTCCGCAGGTGCTCTTTCCGGCGCTTCTTTTTTTATAAATTTGCCGGCCCAGGCTGCAAGAACAACCCCAACATATTGAGAATCCTCTTCATTTGTAAGAAGATGATCTGCTTGATCTAACGAAACAAAGCTCTTGGGATGCTTAGCCGCTTCATAGATTTTTGCTGCATTTTCAATGCTAACGGTTTGATCTACAGGGGAGTGAAATACGATAAGGGGCCGGCGAAGTGATCGAATCGTTTGTTCAACCCGCACGCTGTCAAGATCATCCAAAAACTGCTTTTTAATCGTAAATGACCGGCCCGCCAAATTCACCGAAGCCCGGCCCTTCTGCTCGATTTCCTCTATGGAGTCCTCCAGCAAGTGTTTTACATGGGCCGGATCAAAGGGAGCGCCTATTGTTGCAACGGCAGCAACATCTTCAAGTTGTGCAGCAGCTTGAAGAACCGCCGCGCCCCCAAGGGAGTGACCGATAAGAATGTCGGGCGCCTGATAGTTCGTTTTGAGAAATTGTGCTGCTGCGATCAAGTCGTCCACGTTGGATGAGAAATTAGTATTCTCAAACTCCCCTCCACTTTCTCCAAGCCCCGTAAAGTCAAACCGTAACACCCCAATACCTCGATCAGTGAGCGCATTACTTATATGCCCAACTGCCTTGAGATTTTTGCTGCATGTAAAACAGTGGGCAAACAATGCGCATGCCCGCATGCTGCCATCCACGGGCAGGTCCAGGCGGGCTACGAGTGATTCCCCGTTTGTATTCTCAAAAGTAATCTTTTTAAAAGGCATAATTAGAAAAAGGTGGGTTTATATGGGCAAAGTAATACATATGCTATGTAATGCACATGCTATAGAGCAAAATGAACAGTAGACGGCTCGTCTCCGTTCGTTGGATACGTGCGTTCATAGAATTCCATCTGGCCGTCCATTCGAATCAAAAGGATGGAGGAGCAACGGGTCCCATATCCTTCAGAGCGAATGTACATAGAAGAAAGCGTGCGCTCCCATTCTAAAGGGACGCCGGTTTGAGGCAGCTTATCATCAGGGGCCATGCGATTATCGAGAAGAATTTCGAAGATCTCTTCTACATCCAGGGCCGTATCATTAATAACCGAATTCAATAAAGCCTTGCCACGCACTACTTTTGGCCACGGCGTATCGAGTAAGTGATTACTCAACCCATATAAGCCCGGCTCTACCTGAACAACTTCACCGGATTTATTCGAGTAATACCACAATGTATCTCTATCACCAAGTAAGATATTGTATCCGTTATAGTCCCTTTTCTCCCGGTCTAATTGCGACAGGTAACAGGAAGGGTTTGCCGTGTTTTTCAGATAACTTGTGACTAAATGGCCCCTGGAAGACGAGCGGGGATGTTCTTGGGCAGGGTCTCTATAATTTGTTACCATGCCATATCTACCGGAACCATGCAGCCCCATCCACGTCCCTCCTGCCCTCAGGTCTTTACCACCGATTATTCCATTATCTCCATGCCAGGCGGCTGCGGGAACAGTAGGCCGTTCGTAAAATTCATCACGATTTGCAGCCAAAATAAGTTTATATTCCTTGTTCTGAAGATATGAAAAGAGTATCAAGCACATGTTATACGTTTGAAGATAAGTATCTTCTCTTCGAGGGTGAATAAACTGCCAGAACTGCATTACTCATGACACCTATTTCACGATCCAGGGAAAATATATTTGTGCTGCTGATCGGCATAGCGGGGCTAATTTTATTTGTTTACTTTTTCCCACGGGTACACACATCGGGGCAATTGGACCTTTCTGTTGGAAGGAAAAAAGCGTTAGAGCTTGCAAGGGAGCATCTTGAACAAGCGGTTGCACCTGGCAGCACTACAGATTTCTCTGATGTGAGCATAGCGTTTCAAGCCAACAATCGGCACCATGGCTACTTCAGGCACATCCAAGCAAACTCAAAAGAACAACAACGTATTACACAGCATAGTGCTCCTTACTACTGGAACGTTACATATGAAAATCCAGAAGATCGATCGCGATATAGTTTTCACCTCTCTTCAACAGGCCAATTATTCTACAGTACGTTTAAAGCACCCGATGACATGCCCGGGGAACGCCTACATCCCCACATGGCTGAGCGGATCGCTAGAAATGAAATCAGCACCTTCGTCGATGTTGATTGGGGCAGGTATACCCGCATAGATGCACAGTCGGCCGATCAAGAGACGCGCGTCGACCATACGTTTGCCTGGCATACGCTGGAGCCTGTTGTTGGAGAAGCCCGGTTTCGGATCGATGCAACAGTTATAGGCGATCAGCTAAAAAGCTGGAGCAAAACGATCGAATTTCCACGGGAATTTTTAGACCACTACGATGCTCGAAGTACCGCCTACAATCTAACAACCGTTAGCCAAATCATTCTTGCATTGATTTTTTGGGTCATTGCCTTATTTGTGTTTGCGTTTCGCTTTAGATCGGACGAGATCAGTATTCGAAACGGGCTTGTAATCGCCTCGTTGATGCTAGGTGCGCTTGTGTTGTTTTGGGCTGATATATTTGATTATATCGAACAATTCGGCCCTCCATCTACGAATGAGATGAGCACAATTGTGAAATACATCAATATTGGGCTGCAAATCTTCTTTACCAGTTTTGGCATGTTCTTCGTCTGGACAGCCGGTGAATCTTTGGGGCGGGACATCTGGCCACAAAAATTAAAAACGCTAGACGGACTTCTGGCTCGCCGCATATTCTTCCCTGACCTTGGAAGAGCAATCATGAGGGGGTTTAGCCTGGGCTTTCTTCAACTGGGTATTTGGTACTTAATTGCTTCATTTGTAGCCAAACATGCCTCTGTTTGGTCTATCATAAGCATAACCGAACTTCAATATCTTTCAGCGAGCAGCACGCATTTTCTATTCATCCCTTTTACCCCTCTCTTCAATGCGATATCAACGTCTCTTCTCGCAGTGGGTTACGCCATACTCTTTGCGCTGGGCTTTTTTAAGCGAATCACGAAGAACACGTTCATTGCCGTTTTAATCACCTGGCTCGTTTTTTCCGGCCTGTACACGGGCATCGCCATTTTATTACCGATCTGGATCAGCGTGTTGCTCGGGCTCTGCTCCGGCCTGATTACCTACCTCTTCTTTCTTCGATATGACGTCATGACTGTCTTTTTTGGCGTTTTCATCAATGCATTCTTACCCGGTTTATTCTTATACCTGCACCAGCCCAACACTTCGTATCTCCTTACCGGTGTAATAGGTATCATCTTGCTCACCGGATTATTCGGCTATGGATTATTGGCCCGATTGCGTGGTGTGCCTCTCAATGACATGGCGGTAGAGCCAGCATACGCTCGAAATATTACGGAGCGGCAACGCATGAAATTGGAGCTAGATGTTGCCAGGCAAGCTCAATTACAGATGTTGCCTCAATCCATTCCGAGCCGGCATGGGCTGGATATTGCAGCCTTTTCTGAGCCAGCTAAAGAAGTGGGTGGCGATTATTTTGACTTCTTCGAACTAGATGAAAACAATCTCGGGTTCGCTGTGGGAGATGTTTCAGGCAAAGGAATCTCAGCCGCGTTGTACATGACCATGCTCAAGGGGTCGCTCCAATCTCAGGCAATGAACCAGTCGTCTCCCAAGCATCTCTTAAGCCACATTAATCGCACGTTTTATAAGTCGGCAGATAAAACAACGTATGTAACGCTGCTGTACGGTGTTATTGATCTTGTCAAGAGAACCTTGACCTTCTCTCGTGCAGGGCATAATCCCATCCTCATTTACAGGCCTCAAGATCAACTCCTGTTTTTCCTTAAGCCTCCAGGATTAGGCATAGGTCTTGAAAAAGGGGATATTTTCGAACGCATTTTAACGGAGGAATCTATTTCTCTCCATAAAGGTGACACCATCGTAATTTATACAGATGGTTTAACAGAAGCACGCAATACCAAAGATGAAGAGTTTGGAGAAGATCGATTAACGAATTTGATAAAATCCCATCCTATCCAATCAGCCGAAGAATTACTCCAGCGTATAAAGAACGGTTATTTTTCTTTCACTGGCCGAGCAGAACCCCACGATGACCTGACCTGCATGGTCATCAGGATGCAATAAGCACCATGGACGTTTATTCTACCCTTACTCCTATCAAAATCGATCCGGGACAGGATCACTCTTATTTCTATCATATTCGCCCGCTCTTCGATGTGCCGGCTCTCATGGCAGATTCAGGCTTGCGCCAGGGCAAATGCCTTATCGTTTCGGATCAATCGGTAGGTACGCTATATGGCAGGCAGTTAGAAAACGTATTGGCGTCCAAAGGTTGGGATCCTAAACGCATTGACTTGCCTGCGGGAGAACCATCAAAAAGTTATGCCTGCTTGCACGACATTTATGACACTGCATTATCGTGGGGCATCGATCGAAGGACGCCTGTGATAGCCCTGGGCGGCGGGGTCGTTGGTGATCTGGCTGGATTTGCTGCAGCGACGCTTCTACGAGGTCTGCCGCTCGTCCAATTACCCACTACACTGATAGCACAGGTAGACAGTGCTTTAGGTGGAAAAACGGGCATCAACCATGAAGCCGGCAAGAACCTGATCGGTTCATTTCATCAACCTGCATTTGTATGCGCTGACCTGGATTCACTTACAACATTGCCCCAAAGGGAATGGACAAGCGGCCTCGCTGAGGTTGTGAAACATGCCCTCATCGCAGATACTACGTTTCTGGATTTCTTAGAGTTAAACTGGCCGAGCATTTTACTTCGAAATCCGGCAGTTATCGGGCAGATGGTGCACAAAGCGGCAGCGATCAAAGCCGCCGTTGTTTCAGAAGATGTCAAAGAAGCTGGGATCCGGGCAATCCTAAACTTTGGCCATACGTTTGGGCACGCTATAGAACGAATTGCTGGATATGGGCATTTTACCCATGGAGAAGCTGTAGCTGTAGGTATGAGAATGGCTCTTCGTTTATCAAAGCATCTACACCCAGCACTTGATATTGAGCGATGTGATGCCATCGTAAAACAAATCCCATTATACCACTCGCTCACACATCTCTCAGTGAATGACCTTATTGAATCTATGTATGCCGACAAAAAGACGCTGGCAGGGTCATTGCGATTTATTCTGCTCGATCGTGTAGGGCACGCATATGTAGAAATCAACGCAGATACTGCGCAAGTTCGCACTGCCATTGACGATATTATACACGTACTTGATCACTCTTAATACAAACACACAAAACTGGAGGTTTGTGTGTGTTTGGTTTAACGAAAAACAAGAAACCAGGAACGATATACAAGAAACAGATCAACAGAACAAGCACCAGGGAAGCGTGTTCTTAATCTATAATGCTAAACCATACACCGATCGTTCTTGTCGCTTCGTGCATTTTTACATATACCTAGACGCACTGCCAAACTTATTCTGTACAGCATAATATGCGGCATTGTCATCTTTTTGGCCTTAACAAGGACCAAGGTAGGACGAGATGGGCTTCGCGTTCAGCTTGAGGAGCAGTTCAACACTACGTTCGTAGGTGATATTCAGATTAGCAAGCTTCAGGGGAATCTTCTTAACACCCTTTACGCCGAGGACATTACTTTTCTTGATGGTTCAGGCATTCCCGTGGCCACTATCGATGCAGCTATATTAGAGCCCAGTTGGATCGAATTGATGCGTAAAACCATTGCAATGGATCGGGTGACGTTGGTCAAACCTGAGTTTGAACTCGTTCAGCGTGACGATTCTACATGGAATATCAGGGACTTATTCAAAAGAAAGGACGGACGTCCGCCTCAGCTCTTCTTTAACTCGTCAGACATCCGAATCATCGACGGGACCGCACAATCTTATACTCGAACGGACTTATCTCCACCAGATAGTTTAACGGCCCAGGAAGCGCATCGAACGTTTAATCAAATCCAGGCTCGTCTGAATATAGAAACTCGCTCAGAAGCCCAGTTAATCGATTTACAGTACGCGAATTTCCTCTTGCCAGAAGAAGATATTACCGTACAGGATTTGCACGGGCAATTATTTATAGGAAAAGGCCGGATTGAGCTGAATGATGTGTATTTGGAATCTGATGAGACACGGCTCATCCTTTCCGCTTCCATCAACAACATAGACAGCCTTTCGACGGATCCGAGCGCCAGCCAGTTGGATATAGATCTACAGGATAGCGTTATCGATTTTGATGTCTTAAGGCGCCTGTTTCCTGAACTGCCCTTCGCCAGTACGGTTTATTTATCTGCACAAGTAAAAGGGGCTTTTAACAATCTGCTGGTACAGTCCATTCGGCTAGGCCATGATAACCTTATTGTTGATGCCAACGGAACGGTACGAGGACTCCCTGAGTCCGCGCAATTCACGTTCGATTTAGCCAACAGCACGTTTTTCAAGGACGACCTCTTAGACATTGCCCCCACGTTACGTCTTTCATCCGTATCCAACGAGCATACCCTATTCTTCCACACCCTTTATGGAAAGGGGATCTACCACCTTAATGATAGTCTGAAACAGCTTCCCTTTATTGGGGATATAAACTTTGGACTCACCAGCCCGGGAGGTGAACTGGCAGGAGAAATTGAGTTATCTAAAAACTCCCTCGATTCACTTACCTACCTCTATTCCATCATTGAGGCGGACTCTCTAGACCTATCTTCCTTGATAGAAGCGCCTAAATTTTCAAGCTCATTAAATGGAAGAGTCTTTATTGAAGGCACTGGAGCGGATGTAAACTCGCTGGAAACAGACATACGAGTTAGTCTGAGCCCGTCTGTTGTTCAAGGAAAATCGTTGGATTCACTCGATACCTATCTATTCGCCAACGGTAATGTTCTTGAGCTTCAAGGTTCGGTAACCAGTAGGGAAACAGGAACCGTCGATGTTGATGCGTCCTATTCCTTAAACGAAGAAGGGCGCCCCCTAAAGGCAAAATTAGACCTGGTCGACCTGGACGTTAACCCACTTATTCAAAACGATTCCTTACATACCGATCTGGACGGCTCGCTCCATATCAACGTTACAGGCTCAACACTAGCGTCTTTAAGAGGACAGGTTCAGATAGAACTTGATTCGTCTGCGGTTTCGCATGGATCCGTAACAAAAACAATTCATCCCAATGGCGCAACGATCTCACTAACGGATTTAGATCCACACAGGCAACGGTTTTCTATCGATGGTGATGCCGGCATGATAACGGTTCATGGATTGCTTGAACCAAAGATCCTCTCTGCAATGGGGTCGCTCTGGTTCGAATCCCTGTCTCATACGCTATCTGAAATCATCTACAAAGAGCCACCCACTCAACGAATTGCCTCAATCCCAGTGCAAGATGTTGACACGTCTTCTACTGAGCCTATAGACTCTCTACTTGTTGAGCAATTTGCTCGGCAGGTTGCGGATCAATTCAGCAACCTGCAGCAATCACTTCCCCACGTTTTAGATGTTGGATTCAGGATCCGACAGGCTGAGCATATTTATCCCTGGTTCTCCTTGATGCCGGCCTATCATACTAACCTGGAAGGTGAGATTACCATTGCATCATCTCTAAATGACATATCCATTACGGGCACGGTGCACGCGGACTCTCTCAACTCAGAAAAGATGAGCGCCGAGAAGCTGCGCGGCTCCTTTCATCTGGAAAGTGACAGAACAAAGCTCACAGAGGATCAGCTCACATTCACCAGTACATTCCAGGCTGATTCGCTGCATTTCATCGGGCAGGTTTTCCCGCAGACGACCCTCTATGCCACCCTGAAGGACCATAACGGTACGCTTGATCTATTTACTAAAAGTACCCAAAAAGTAGGCCCCCAACGGCTCGTATCAACCATTGAGCTATTGCCAGATAGAAATATATTCGAGATCAATGACTTGTTGCTCTCCGTAGGTAATTCGTTTTGGACCATTGGTTCACCTACTTCTATTGATGCATATGGCAAGAAACTCGTCATTCCAGACCTGACCCTTGAGAGCAAAAGTCCCGAAGCCAATATCCTGCAACGGGTCAGCTTAAGTGGTGTTTTATCCCCCTCTCCTTTGGACACCGCTTCGATCAGAATTGATGACATTGCCATACGGCCCATTTCGCAATTCTTGAATATGGAAGTACCTCTTGGAGGTTTATTAAATGGTGAATTAGACTTCACAACCACCAATAGTCAGCCTGAACTCACGGGATTAATACAGGTAGACCGGTTCAGTTTTGATACGCGTGTTCTAGGAGATGTAAGTCTAGCCAGCCGATATATCCCTGGTGCGCCCGACGTAGGTCTACAGATTCAAATTTCCCCGGTAGCCCCCAATAATCAGGAAGAATTTCTTCCAGACGCCGCGTTGCCAGCTACCTATGAAGAAAATGAACTGATTATTGACGGGACCTTTCGCTTACCTCGGTTCAATCAAACCGCTACCCGATTCATCGATGCTGGAGAGATTGACCTGAATGTGGATATGAGAAGGGTTGATGTATTCTTTTTCGAATACATCTTCTCAAACCTGTTAGAGCGAACCGATGGCTACCTCACCGGGAGCGGTGCCATTAGAGGAGATTTTAGTTACCCTATCTTCGACCTGGGGCTTCGCATTGAAGACGGCGAACTATATATCCCCAAGTTCAACCTACGGTATACACAATTCGAAGGCCCTCTTTTAATTGACGAAGAAGGCATTAAGCTCCAAGATGCTACGTTCAAGGATCTCACAGGAGGTACGGCGAGCATAACAGGAGGGTTTTTATTCAACAATTATCGCTTCTTTTCTTTCGACCTGGAGGCGAAATTAAATGAAATCCTGATCATGAATCAGGACAATGCACAGGATCTGCCTTTTTACGGGCAGATTTGGGGTTCCGGCACATTAGAGTTAACTGGACCTACCAATGACGCTTTTCTTTTCTCGCAGGATGCCATCACAAAAGCCAGTAGCGAATTATTCGTACCTGTAACCGAGGAAGAATATGCGTTTGACGAGGGATTTATTGTCTTTGCTGATTCAGCCGGCAACATCCCAGATTTCAACTCATTGGCGTACAGAAGGAAGAACTTGCTGTCCAAAAGACCAGAAGGAGAGCGAAAGTTCATCGATGGATTGGATATGGACCTGAATATCACTGTCCCAAATGGATCGACGATTCACCTCGTTTTCGATCCCCTTCTGGGAGATGTAATTAATGCGGTCAGTAGCGGCCGGGTACAACTTCAAAAACGTGAGGGCGAGTTTTCAACCTTTGGAACCCTCTCGGTTGAGTCGGGAGATTATCTATTCACTGCCGGTGACGTATTTGCGCGTAGATTCCTCATTGATCGAGGAGGGACAATTACCTGGGATGGCAATCCTATCAATGCCAGGCTGGATATCCCAGCTTCTTATAAAACCCGGGCCTCTACTGCTGGGCTTCCAGGCAATCTTTTCAGCGAGAATACACTTATCCCGCTCATTGTGCGATTGAATATTGAAGGGCGTGTATCTTCTCCCCAGGTCGACCTAAGCCTCGAAGCAGACAGAAACGATCGAAATTTCCAGGGAAGCTATGAGGGGATCGAGGTCCTATTAAATCAATCTGAACGCACAACAGATTTTGCGACAAGTGTATTACTAACGAATTCCTTTCTCCTGACAACAGAGGCATCTCCAAACTCTGGAGCCCTGACAAACTCAGGAGAGCAGATAGCATTTAGTAGTGTATCCCAATTGGTTTCAAGCCAGTTAAATCGATTTCTAAACGAAGCCATCCCCAATGCAGACTTCAATCTTGGATTGCAAGGAGAAAGTTTGGATGATCCGGATGTTACGTATGGGGTAGCATTGTATCTACTGAACGAACGGTTAGTAATCCGCGGCCAGGGGATTTATCAACGTGAACTTGCCCAAAATCAATCTGGACTTGAAGGAGAGTTTGAAGTAGAGGTTCGCTTGACCCCCAACGTATCGGTATCCGTGTTTTTACGCCAGGAAGGTGATGTATTAGCGCAGAACGAGTTGACGAGAGCACGTGGTGCAGGGATATCGTATCAAACACAATTTTCGTCCTGGAGACGTTTTTTCAACCGTCTTTTCGGATGGGTAGGAAAGAAGAAAGACGAACCTGACCCCGAAGCGCCTGTAGCCCAAGGTCCATCAAAAGAAGAATGAGTAAGAGAGACAAGAAGCACGAGATACAAAAGAACATAATAAAGAAGCTTAGTAATAATGGGCATAAAACCTATCGTCCGAAAGAACTTGCAAAGCAGTTGGGGTATAGCTCCTCCCCTATCTACCGCACCTTCAGATCCGTATTGCAGGAATTAGTGCGGCAGGGCGTCGTTCATCGTGTCAAAGGAAATCGGTTTTCGCTTAAAGGTGGAGAAAAGTCTGAAGCTGAAGGAATTTTAAGCGTCAGCCGGGATGGGTATGGCTTTGTAAA
Organism: Rhodothermaceae bacterium; assembly: GCA_019634345.1. Lineage (GTDB taxonomy): Bacteria > Bacteroidota > Rhodothermia > Rhodothermales > JAHQVL01 > JAHQVL01. The sequence continues at coordinate 24,847 of JAHQVL010000281.1, read as the reverse complement.
CGTCCAGGGTAAAGATGAAGATATTTTCATACCCAGAAATCGAATTCGGACGGCCTTAGATGGCGACAACGTACGCATACTTGTACATTCGGGTTCGTCCAAAGACGACCGGAGCTATGGAGAAATCATAGAAGTTGTTGGCAGAAATACGGTGCGCCTCACGGGTACAACCAAGGTTCGTGGTGGTACTGTATTTATCATCGCGGATGACATTCGTTTTAATAAGAACGTGTACATCCACGAGTCCGAGTCTCAAGGACTCCGAGCCGGTGTAAAGGTCCTTGTAGAACTCGGGCAGTTCGACTCGTTCAGAAATGCATTTCGAGCTACATTATTAGAAGAATTAGGTGACAGCAAGGATCCAGAGGCGCTTATGCTGTCCTTGATCCATCACTTTAATCTTCCCCTTGCCTTCCCTCAACCCGTTTTAAAGGCCAGTGATTTACCTTCTGAGAGTATAGCTAAGCCCGAGATACAGCGCCGGCTTGATCTAAGAGAAAAGTTAATCTTCACCATAGATCCAGACGATGCTAAAGATTTTGACGATGCCATTCATGTCATCCCTCTTGGTAATGATCGTTACGAAGTGGGCGTTCATATTGCCGATGTAAGCTATTATGTACCTCAAGGAGGCGTCATAGACAAAGAGGCTCTTGCTCGATCTACCAGCGTTTATCTCGCTGATCGCGTCATTCCGATGCTTCCAGAGCGTTTATCCAATAACCTTTGCTCGCTTAGGCCTGGAGAAGACAAACTGACTTTTTCATGCATCCTGGAGGTCGATGGACAGGGAACGGTCCATAACTTCCAATTTCAAGAAACAGTCATTCATTCCAAGCATCGTTTTACCTATCAAGAAGCGCAGGATATTATTGAGGGTAAGCAAACAAAACATCCCCTTAGCCAGGCTGTGTCAAAAGCAGCTGAACTCGCTAATGTCTTTACGAAAAAACGATTTCAGGAAGGATCAGTAGAATTTGATCTGCCGGAGGTAAAAGTACGGTTAGACGAAAAAGGGCATCCTATTGAAGTAGTTCGAAAAGAGCTAAAAGAATCGAACAGGCTTATAGAAGAGTTTATGCTCCTTGCTAATCAATGTGCCGCCCTGGCTATTGATCAATTATCATCTCCCCCTAAACCGTTTATCTATCGAGTCCATGATCGGCCGAATGAAGAGCGAATTCAACAGCTTGCGACTTATATGCGCACCTTTGGACTCGACTTAAAACTTCAGGAAGGCAATCTATCATCTGAACAACTGAATTCGCTGCTGAAGAAAATCAAAGGGTCAAATAGAGAGCCCATTATAAAGACAGCTGCTCTTCGCGCCATGGCAAAGGCCTGCTATTCTCATGAGAATATTGGTCATTATGGTCTCGGCTTTTCTCATTACTCTCACTTTACAAGTCCGATTCGCCGCTATCCCGACTTGATCGCCCATCGGCTATTAAAACATTACCTTTTTGGAGCCTCGCACGCAGAAAAGACCTCACTAGAAGCAATGAGCGATCATTGTTCTCTACTTGAACGAAAGGCCGAAGAAGCCGAACGGGCTTCTATCCGCCAAAAGCAGGTGCTACTCGCAGAAAAGCGACTTGGTGAACACTTTGAAGGCATTATCACCAGTGTTACCAAATTCGGGTTGTTCGTCGAGCTCAAAGACTTGTGGATTGAAGGGCTCGTTCACGTCAGAGACATGTTGGATGACTATTATGAATTTGATCCTGACACGTTTTCACTCTCAGGTTCTCATTCAGGGTTATCTTATCAGGCTGGAGCCTCAGTACGGGTCCAATTAGCAAAAGCAAATCCAGATACCAGAGAAATAGAACTTGTAATCGTGTAGCCGTGCCCTTCGGGACTACAACTTTTTAAGTTGATCAACGAAATCTGTAGGAAGGATAAAATCTTCCTTTTTAATGCGATCCCAGGCAAATCGATCAAGCACTTCCTGTACTGTGCATGATCGGAGGGACTCAACAAGCCCCAAAGAGTGCGCCATATACCCAAGTAATTGCTCTGCGGTCACTCCCTTCGCCCTCAATGCGCGAAGTGTAAGCGATTCATCTCGTTTAGACAGTTTCTCCCCTGAAGCATTCCGAACCAGGGGCACATGGGCATATTCTGGTACGATACCACCCAGAGCTTGAATCAGCAGAATCTGACGAGCTGTTGAAGCCAATAGATCGGTCCCTCGTACAACTTCTGAAATCTCCATGGCTACATCATCAACAACTACAGCAAGCTGGTAGGCATACATCCCATCCCTGCGTTTTAGTACAAAGTCCCCGACAGACTCTAACACATTTTCCTCAATGAGGCCATAGACACGGTCTTTAAACGTAATCATTTGATCGGGTACTTTAAACCGGATTGCAGCAAATGTAGTTGGCTTATTGGATTGCTTTATTTCTTCGAAGAGTTCTGAGAACCAGTTCTCTTGAAGCTCATCAGGGCGCAACGAGATAGGGTAAGGTTTATGGGTATTGGGGCCGTGAGGAGCAGTACTTAAGTGTTGAATATCTTTTCTGGAATAGGAACAAGGGAAAAGATATCCTTTATCATGCAAAACCTTAAGAGCCTGTTCATAGTATGAGTGTCGAAGTGATTGGGTATAAGGTTTAAAAGGCCCACCCTGCGTGAGCCCTTCATCCCAATCGAGCCCTAGCCAATGTAGATCTTCTTCAGCTGCTTCAGCCATTCCGGGTACGACCCTTGGCTTGTCTAGATCCTCTAAACGCCAGATACATCGTCCGTAAGCAGATCGTACAGATAGCCATGCTACAAGGGCAGTTCGAGCATTGCCAACGTGTAAATATCCGGTTGGAGATGGGGCATATCGACCTCTCTTTTGCTGCATATTCTTGTTATCGTCAGTGATTACCCTTCTTAAGAAACTAACTATTGACTTTTTAGACCGACCCTGATGCAGATATATGGTTATTTAATCTGGAATCATTGGAAGAACATCAGGCGTGCTCTTCGTCAAAAAGATCGTTGGCTGTCCCTGCTTGCAATTGGGGTCATGCTATTCAATTTAACCATTATCCTTGTATTCTCAGGCACATTTTTAGACAAGATACTCGATTATTACTACAGGGAGTTCCGTCACAATTTTGCAGGTAGCCCCATATCCCCTGCTCTTTTTGTAAATAAATATCTGATGGAGATGTTTATGGGCCTCTTCTCGTTGCGCTTCTTCTTGCAACAAGGCCCTAAAATGCAGATGCAGCCGTATCTCCATCTGCCAATAAAGAGAGAGAAGTTAGTACGATTTTTTCAGCTCTTTTCGCTTTTAAGCTTCCACAACGCAATCCCGTACTTATTCTTTATTCCCTTTACGCTTAATTTTATTTATCTACGCGGCTATGGCATACAGAGTACAATCATATGGTTTGCGGGCATTACACTGATTCTCCTCTTTTCTCATTATGCCAATAATTTATTAAGAGCTCTCCATAAAAAGAATTCCTTCTATTATCTCATCACCGTTTCACTACTCGCTCTTTTATTTTTATTGGATGAGTTGGTAGATATGCACCTTCTCCGCACATTTTCAGAAATCTTGTTTGGGAGGTTGCTCGAGGGGGACTTGTTATTCCTGGTGTTGATCCTATGCTCCACAGTTACAATGTTTCTCGTATCCGGGCATCAAATTCAAAGCCAGCTTCTCATTAACCCCAGCAGTGATGGCTCCAACAGAGCCAATCAACGTGCTATTATATTTGCTCCGGAACGAGGCCAGGTCCTTAACTTGATATTGCTCGAGATGAAAATGATCTGGAGGAACAAGCGGCCTAAGCACTATTTCATTCTCTCCATCGTATTTGCGCTCGCTTATATCGCATTGATGCTGGCGGAAAGCAATGTATTTAATACACAAGCGGTTTCTGCCGTAATAGGCATCTTTGCATCCGGAACGTTTGCTCTCAATTACGGCCAGTTGATGTTTTCCTGGGAGAGTACATACTTCGATGGTTTTTTGACACGCAACATTCGCCCAGAAGAACTCATTGTTGCCAAGTTGATGATCCTTCAGGGATCTTGCCTCGTCTTCTTTTTGATTAGCTTACCGCTATTCATACTGATGAGCCCGGACCTGCTTTTGCTTCATGTGACCTTTCTATTCTACAATGCCGGGGTTACCAGTGTCTTAATGCTTGCACTCGCAATACGAAATCAAAAGAGAGTAAATATCTCAAAAAGCGGGAGCTTTTTTAACTATGAAGGATTCTCTGCTATGCATTGGTTATGGATCTTACCCACCATTATACCACCTGCATTGCTACTTAATTTCCTTGATAGTATTCAGTGGACTGCCCTCTTGTGCATCGGAGGACTGGGGGTAATCAATCTGGTTCTTTCGAGACAATGGAGCCAATTCTTTACTGAGCGGTTTATTACACGGAAGTATTTGATGGCGACCGGATTCAGACAACATGAGAGTTGAAGTTCAACATCTTGTAAAACGTTTTGGTGATTCATTCTCACTCGAGATACCTTCGCTTAATATAAATGCCGGCCAGACATTTGGCCTGGTAGGTAATAACGGTGCGGGCAAAACGACCTTCCTCAGAATCCTCCTGGATCTGCTTCTTCCTGATTCCGGCACCATCAAGATCAATAACTGGAAAACCTCTCAAAGCGATGAATGGAAATCCCAGGTTGGCTCCTATCTAGACTCATCGTTCTTAATCGATTACCTTACACCCCTCGAATTCTTTTCTTTCGTGGGTAGCGTGTATGGGTTTAATAAAGAACAAACGATTCAAAACATTACCCCCTATCAAACCTTCTTGCCGTCAGGTGCACTATCTGACTCAACGAAATACATTCGGGACCTGTCAACGGGAAATGCTAAAAAAGTAGGCATTGTAGCTTCAATGTTTATTCAACCAAATGTCCTGATCCTGGATGAGCCCTTTGCAAATTTGGACCCGCGCTCTCAGATAGCCTTGAAAAGCTTGCTTCAACGCCTCAACAAACAGCATGGGACCACCCTATTTATCTCAAGCCATGACCTGGCTCACGTGACAGAAATCTGCGAACGCATTGCCGTGCTAGAAAACGGAAGCATCGTTCGGGAAATTCAAACCTCTGATGCTACGCTCAAAGAGCTAGAATTGTATTTCGCGGAGGGCTGAGAGGGCTATTCGCTGTGCACGAATGGTTTGACCAAACTCCTCCGTTCCATGAAGCGTAGAGAAGAAATAGGCCTCAAACTGGGAAGGTGCGATGTACACACCGGATTTCAGCATCTCATGAAAATAGGCGGCATACGCCTCCGTATCACACTTCTTTGCAGAGGCATAGTCTACGACTTTTTCCTCGCTGAAAAACAGGCAGCCCATTGACCCAACCCGGGTTGTGTGATATGGCAATTCGAGTTCATTAATAAGCCCACCCAGTGCTTCGTCCATCATCCCGCCATAGATCTCCAGGTGGTCATACAGGTTTGATTGATCAGCGATCTTTTTTAAAGTTGAATAGCCTGCATGCATGGCAAGCGGGTTACCAGACAGCGTGCCGGCTTGATAAACAGGACCAACAGGGGATACATGGTCCATGATCTCCCTTTTTCCTCCATAGGCACCCACAGGCAGGCCACCACCAACGATCTTGCCCAACGTTGTTAGATCAGGTATTACATTGTACAGTTCTTGAGCCCCTCCACGAGCAACTCGAAATCCTGTCATTACTTCATCGAAGATGAGTACAATACCATGCTGATCGCATAATGAACGCAAGCCTTCCAAGAACCCAGGTACGGGAGGCACACAGCCCATATTCCCAGCAATGGGCTCAAGAATGATACACGCAATTTCACCTGGATTAGCTTCTATAAGCGATTGAACGTGATTCACATCATTAAATCTAGCAAGAAGCGTATCTTTCGCTACCCCTTGAGTAACGCCCGGTGAATTTGGCTGCCCGAAGGTCATTGCACCACTACCAGCAGCTATCAAAAAGCTATCGCCATGGCCATGATAGTTGCCTTCAAACTTAATCATTTTGTCCCGCCCCGTGAACCCACGAGCAAGACGAACTGCACTCATTGTGGCTTCAGTTCCAGAATTTACAAAGCGCACCTTTTCGATGGAGGGCACCAGCTCACAAACAAGCTTTGCGAGGTCAATCTCGATTCGGGTCGGAGCTCCAAAAGAAGTCGATGAGTTGGCCGCTTTTTTTACAGCTTTAATCACATCGGGGTCAGCATGACCAAATAACATGGGCCCCCATGAACCGACGTAGTCAACGTATTTATTCCCATCAATGTCTTCTAGATAGGCTCCTTTCGCTTTTTTTATAAACGGTGGTGTACCTCCAACACTCTTAAACGCTCTAACAGGTGAGTTCACGCCACCTGGTAATACAGTTTGAGCTTCTTCAAAAGCCAGTACACTCTTCTTTAGCGAGTAGGATCTATCGGACATAGTTTTGCCTCGTGCCAATCGGGTTACATTGGCATTGGTTTACCTTTGGAAGTTGAAAATCAATGTTAGTGAGATGTTTTGGCCTTTAATTCTGGAGCCATGTTCTCCTCAGGAGTTACAGTCCAGCGCCTGGCTTCGGTAATTTTCTCACACTGATGGCAACGGGTACATCTTTGGTCCGCCTTAAACCGGGGTAAGTAATCTAAGGGTCTTAAAGGATACGAGCTATCCGTTGTCGGCGCGCCATCCCCTGAAACTTCCATGCGATGGGCATTCAATGCAGGAAGTTGAAGCTGGGCAGCTGTTGCCTCTCCCAATGCTTCAATAAATAAGGGGTGGCTATTTAGCCCTGAGACTACTTCATAATGCTTTATCCCAAATTCAATCGCTTCTTCGCGAACTTCTATATCTAGCTCGAAGGCTGTTTCTACATGATCAGAAACAAAAGCCACAGGTACCATGAGTACAGAATGGATGCCCTCGTGGGCGAGTTCTTCCAATTTGTCGGGCGTGCTTGGAGTTAACCATTCTGCCGGACCTACCTTACTCTGGAAAGAAACATGAAAGGGTCTGTCCTGCTCTCTGTGCGCCATTACTTGTTCAACCGTACTGTGAATGAGGCAGCAGTAGGGATCCCTTCGTTCTTTCATCTCTCGCGTAGGGGTACCGTGTGCGCTGAAGACAAGCTGTACATCCCCTCGGATATCCTTAGAGAATCGTTGAAGCCCCTCGTCAATTCGTTCACTGATGGCCTGGATGTATTTGGGATTTGCAGCGTATTCAAACACATAGGTTGTGGGCCATTTTGGTATTTCACCCTCTTGCTCCAACATCCACCAATAAATGAGAGAAGATCCCGTTGTTGTTTTAGAGTAATGGGGATAAAGAGGCAATAGCACTACCTTGGTAATCCCATCCTTTTCCATTTGCCTCGCGGCTTCCTCACTGAGAGGATGCCAGTATCGCATTGCGATGTAGGTATGGAACGTTACCCCCCCCTTTTCACCATACACCTCATTCAGATGCTTCTCAAGATTCTGAGCCTGCTCTTCAGTAAGGCGGTTTATCGGGGACTCCCCTCCTATTTCTTCATAATCCTTAGCGACGTTTTTTCCGCGTGATTTTGAGATGAAGGTTGAAATCCAATGACGTAGAACTCCTTTGAGCGGAATATCAATAATCGCTGGATCCATAAATAGATTATACAGGAACGGAGTAACGTCTTCAGCCTTGAAGGGGCCACCTAAGTTCAATAGAACAACGCCAATTTTATCACCCTCTTGAATCTCCAGGGGTTCTGAAGAAAAATATTCCCCAGTGACGAGTCGTGAATCGTAGTTATACTTCTTGAGAAATTGACGCGGTGTCATTTATATGAATCTCTAAAATAGGTTTTTATCTTCTATAGGTACTTAAAGTCTCGTTCAATAGTGTTCAGTTCCGGAGACACCTTGAAGTTTTCACAAATCTCGTCGCTCCCGTAGGAATAATTGTCCTACTTCTTGCCTATCAAAAGCAGGTCTCTTATTCAGCTAGACATCGAAGGACAACCAGTCTCGAGGCTCAAAAAACCACATTGCTTCCGCTTCTTTAGATCCAGCAACGGGTTGCCAATCATAATGCCATTGAACTCGAGCGGGAAGGCTCATGAGAATACTTTCTGTACGTCCGTTGGTCTCAATACCAAATCTTGTTCCACGATCAAACAAGAGATTAAATTCGACATATCTTCCCCTTCGAATTTCATGGTACAAACGCTCTTGCTCTCCATAAGGTATATCTTTTCTTTTCTGAACAATGGGTAGATACGCTTTTGTAAAACTATCCCCTGCCTCCTTCAGAAAGGCAAAAGTATCCTCAGGATCTGTTCTCATATAGTCAAAGAATATCCCTCCTACGCCTCGCGTTTCGCTTCTGTGTGGCAGATAAAAATAGGCATCGCATTGCTTTTTATAATCGCTATACGAGGCAACCGAGTGCTTATCACACGCCTCTTTCCAGACGCCATGGAAATGCTTTGCATCTTCCAGATAGGGGTAATAGGGAGTAAGATCAGCGCCTCCCCCAAACCACTGATCAAGAGGATTCATCAAGTCCTCACCCAATGCAAAGTATCTAAAATTTGCATGAACAGTAGGTACAAACGGGGATTGGGGATGGATCACAAGAGAAATACCCGTAGCAAAGAACTGAGTAGCCGGGACGTTCAACACCTTTGCCATACGCTCAGGCAATACGCCATGAACAGCCGACGTATTTACCCCTGCTTTTTCGAAGACATGCCCACCATCTAGCACACGAGTAATACCGCCGCCGCCGCCTTCTCTCTCCCATTCATCTATCTGAAACAATGCCTTGCCGTCTACATCTTCAAGCTCGCTAATGATCTGACGCTGCAATAGCTGTACGTACTCTTGCACTTTGTGAGCCATTGATGGCGACGCTGTCTGAATGTTGCCTTGGGAATCTTGGTCTACCACTCTATCTTAGGTTTATAATTTTAAGAAGTGTCTTAATTGCATGTGTCATCGACCGAATTGATGCACCGATGAGACACACTATCCATTGAGCAATCTTTCGAATTATTTCTGAACGTACGAAATATGACTATTGTTGAATACGCTCCTAACGAATCGCAGATCCTGGATTTTGTCAATGACGGGATTCGCAATTTACGAGAAGGCGGCATGGAGGCTAAATACATTCTTCTAGGTTCTAATTCCTATGACCTAATGGTTAGAGCCATGAGCCAACGCTTTAATCGTAGCGAAGGAAAATTCGAAACATATCAGTTTGTCCCAATTGTCCTGGATCCGTCGAGAAATGACACGGTGTGTGTTTTGCCGGGCCCAGTAGAAAGTAAGGCGGTACGCGTACAACGCATTCCACCCTCACTGTAATTGAATCAATCAGTTACGGTATCAATTCCTCCCGAAAACCAGTTTTTCCAGATATCCGGCACGGGAGCACTCCATTTCATTCGTTCCTGGCGGGTTGGGTGTTCAATTTCAAGGAGTCCACTGTGTAAGGCCAAATTCCATCCATCAAGCTCTTCTTTCGCCCCATACTTAAAATCACCAATGATCGGAAATCCTTGATTTGCCAGTTGAACCCTTATTTGGTGGGGCCTGCCAGTGGCTAGTTTTACCATTACTATAGAGCGGTCTTTTATATGTTTTAACACCTTGTAGGACAATTCTGCGCGTAGTCCTTTAGGATGGTTCTCGTCAACAATTCGGACAGTGCGATGGTCCTTCCTTACGTAATCTATAAGCGTCCCATTGCCTGTCATCCTTCCCTTCACCATTGCGACATACCGTTTCTGTACAGTTCGCGCTCTAAACTGATTAGAAAGCCGAGAGGCAGCCTTAGACGTACGCGCAAAAACCATAACGCCGGACACTGGCCTATCCAACCGATGGACGAGACCTAGAAAAACATTTCCCGGTTTATTGAATCGTTCTTTGAGAAAGGCTTTACCGGCGGTTAATAAGTCAAGGTCACCAGAAGCATCACCTTGAACCAGCACACCTGCGGGTTTATTGATGACCAACAAGTGGTTGTCCAAATACAGTATCGAGGAGTCTTCAAATAACTCAGGCTGTTCAGGGGTATTTCTAGAATGAATGCGCTTAGGCATCTCGCTTCGTTCCTCTTTCTGGATGGTTCACACTCATACTCTTTTTAGCCCTGAAATGATCAATAGGTTTGCCCCTTTTCATAATGTTTTACTTTGAAAACAAATAAGTGAATACCTGGCAAACTCCATTACATGACGCTAAAAAGCCAGCACCCTCAAATTAGTCATTTGGCGCTGAAAAAGGACTGTTTAGCTAAAAAACTACCCAATATGACTCCTCCACACACAACCTTCTGGATTCATATTTCCTCTTTATTGCTCCTTTTATCGACAGTTTTACACACTTCACTCCCTTCCAGGCTATGGGTCTTTGACCAATTGCCTCCAATCTATTCACCTACAAGTGATAGAGAATTTAAGAGATCATCGCGACGCAAATTGCACAGATTCGTGACAATTTAGTGCTTTAGCTTGTATTAATTAGAACCCACAATCAAGCCGGATATAGGCAACACTTAAATACTGATAGAAATCAACATTAAGATATACTCCATGCATACACTCGTAAACAATGCCGCCACCACATCATACAGCACAGCATGCCGTTTACTTGATGAGGGACAGTTGGACGAAGCTTTCATGTTGTTTGGCAATCTTAATTTTAATGAACTTTCTGCGGATGAAGCACTCGGTGCTCGTGTAGAGGCAATTCAACTTGCAATTCTTCAAGAAAGATACGAGGAAGCACTCGCTCACGCAGAAGCTGCATTATTAATAGCAGAACACGAACCACTCATCCATCACCTTGCTGGCCGAGCCAGATGGCAACAAGGAGATCAAAGAACAGCTGCCGAGTCTTTTGTATACGCTGCAGAATTACTTGAAGGGCTTCATGATGAAGTACCTCCAGCGCAATACAACGCAGATCCTTCTCAAGTATATTTCATGGCTGCTGAAGCCTGCCGAGCATTCAAGCAACACGCTGAGGCAATGAATTATTACCAGCGCGCCCAAATGTATGCTCTTCAATAGAAAATACGCTCACATCAAGAATACTATATAGCACACATCGTTACTATTACTCTACCAAACAGATAATCCAGGTTTAGCACCTAAATTAAACCGCCTAATACTTTCCTCAAACGTAGTATTCATGTAAGGAGTATTGGTTGTTTAAAACGCTTACCCTACTAATTCTTGCTACTTTTATTGCCCATAAAAGTAGTCTTTGCTTCCAACGTCAAACTATCTATTCCCATTTGCGCCAAAAGCGTATTTGCTGTGAGTATAATACTTAGCTCATTGTATCTACACGCACTTATCCTACTCTATTAAATTACAGAATTTGTCTAGTTGCATAGTCACAAATTTCACCTTTGACCACTTACCTCTTTGCCTAATGATTCATGGCAGCCTCCCAATCGATCATGAATCATTTCTCGACTGCCCATAGAGCCGCATAGAGATATCAATCAAAGACAGAGACCCTTTTAATTGCAAGAGACATTGATTTCGCTTGTTCACAGAATATCTGGTTCAGTTTCGTTCACTGAATCCTTTTAATTTACCGTTCGATTTTGCGCTGCTTCCCTCAACAAAGAGTACTTAGTGCCTTTTGTATTGTATTTGTACTTCAGATTTTAGCATTTCAATTCAGCAAGGCACAATCTAGACGCCCGTCCACAAACCTGGGCCCGGTGACATTGGGCGGCACAGTAGGTATTCGTACTGATACATACCGCGCTAATGGCATTAATGACCGCCGGCCTAACGGGAGTGGTCAAATTTTCGCAAAAACAACGGCCACCTGGAATAGCGCACGATATAGCCTGGATTTTTTATTCTCGACCGATGACGAGCGAATAAAACAATCGCAAAATAGATTTGCATTCTCCGCAGCCTACAAGAATTGGTTTGGTACTCTGGGTTTCTTTAGTCCAAACTTCAATAAATTTGGCCTGAATGGTGCAACCATTCGCGGGGGCCATGTTCGATACAGTAGAGATAATATCCACCTCGCCTTTTTGCTGGGGCAATCCCAACGAGCCGTAGACACAGGCATCGGGGCTGTCATCCGCCGGCCTACGTTCCAGAGAAACATGTTCTCGGCCAGGGTAGGCATTGGTTCAGAAAACAAAAACTACGTTCATCTCTCGGGTTTATTGGCCAGGGACAAAGCGTCATCTTTAACGAACTCGACCTTTGTCACGCCGGCAGAAAACGCGTTGATTACGCCTGCATTTGGGCTAAAACTGCTTGAAAACAGGCTGTCTATTAATGGAGAAGTAACTGCTTCTGCATTTTCTGGAGATACTCGATCATCACGTAATGAGTCCAGCGACACACCTGGCTTTTTTGGCCTTTTTACGCCCCGTGTCGGTAGTCGATTTGATTTTGCTTCTGCATTTACTCTCCGCTACACCCATTTAGATTTTTCCGAGTCGGTTTCTCCGTACCTGGATCAATTAAATTTGCTTACCTCTTATGAGCGAATCAATCCGGGCTTTGTGTCACTAGGACGCCCTTACACACGTAGTGATCAGGCCGTCTTTCGATTTAATCCTAAATTTCGCCTGCTGGATAAGAAGGTTCAATTTGGTATTGATTTCACTTCCAGGCGCAATAACCTGGATAATGTCAGAAATGCGACGCTCAAGCGAAATCAAATCAGGTTTAATACGCAAGCGCAGATCTCTCCCTCGTTATTCTTGAATGCGGCATACTTAAGAATGTCAAACAAGAATGAGTCCCTGCTTGACGATCCTGCATTAGCATTCCTAAATCAGCGGTTTGTCACGAACTCTTTCATGATAGCTCCCACGTTGAGTACACAGTTAAACGGGCTATCTCATCGTTTTTCGATGACACTCTCCTTCCAGTCCTTGTCTGACAAAACCAGCACTCAGTCAGACCTTCCATCGTCTTCGATCGGCTTCAATAACTCCAGCACCTCACTAAGTCATGCTGTTATTCTTGCTTCAGGGCTTGCTCTGAATTCCTCTGTAAGCCTGATCAATAGCAGCTCTACTTATTCTGATGTTAAAGCTGTAGGACTTCAAACGGGCATTAATTACTCCTTTTTTGAACGGAAATTGAGCGCCGGCCTACTCAGTGGGTTTTCCCGCACGACCCTCGACTTAAAATCTATATCCACCCTAGAAGAAGATTTGAACAGAACAGAGAAGTCTACCCAGTGGACCTTCACATTAAACAGTACCTATAGATTCACATCCAGAGATATCATCCGGCTTATGGTCCGGGGATTTCAGACAAATCAACCTCTTAGAGGCAACTTCAGCGAATTACAATCCACCTTACGGATTGAACACCGTTTCTAACTATGCGAAGAGCACGTTTTTTTAGTCTTATGGATGTTGTTAGAGCCATTTCGAGGAATCATTATCCTCGAAAAAAGCTGGGGTTTGTTCTTTCTATGTTCACCTCGGTACTGATTGCCACTGCTTTATTAGGGGCAAGCTCCTTGCTTACCCGTTCATCCCATGCCCAGGGTACTGTTTATGTACAGATTGACGGAATTCCGCCCGTTTTAGAGTCTCCTCTCCTTTCTGAATTCGAAAGAAAATACAGACAGGGCAGCTTCAGAGTGCAATTCGTTTTTATAAGTCCAACAAGGCAACCCCGTCCTTTTCAATTTAAGCTTACCCTTGAGCATGATGGAGAACAGCTTATTGAAATGGACTCTGAACCTATTTCATTTGAGCCTGGCGTCTACTCTTATGCGACCTTCGACGATGATCCTGCTATTATATTTCCGCTTTCTTACGATGAATGGCTTGGTCAGTTAAATCCTGAATTAGCGAATACAGGCATTCTGTCTGAAGGGGACTACTTACTTAAGATCGAAGCATTACCTACAGATCCAAACTCACTCATTCCCTCTATACCGGGTGTCGCGCTATTCACTGTTAGATACGCAGAACCTCCCCTGCTTCTGACTCCTCCGAACGAAGCACATATATCAGCCCAACTCCCTATTTTTTCCTGGACCCCTGTTACAGGCGCTCCACTGGGTAGTACCATGGAGTACGAACTCCTCATTACCGAGGTACTTTCAGAGCAAACACCCGCTCAAGCCCTCGAGAGCAATATTGAGCAAGCTCATAAAGCCCTCATTGAGCAAACTTCCTTTGTATATTCGCCAAACGAGCTTCCTCTCGAACCAGGGAAAGTGTATGCATGGCAGGTTCAAGCACGTGATGTGAATGATCAATTGCCCATTCTTGACCGCGGAGCAACAGAGATTTATACATTCTCCATACTGGGCGAGGGTCTTGGTACTGGACTCACAGCATGGAGTTTTCCTATCAGTTCTCCGTTCCTTCGGTATGACTTCGAAAACAACCAGGAGATTGATGCCAGTGACGTTGAACTTTTCTTTGATGACTACTTGCCAATAGACTTACTGGGCCTGCAGACCAATGCAACTTTTGAACGTGTTTTAATTGATGTTGAGACCCAGCGAATCATAGAAGGCGCTATTCTGATTGATGATGCTTTTGGACTTGAAATAGCCATCAATCCACTAAACGATTCATTTTCGGGGTATAAAGCGGTTTCTTCTGGCAGTGATTTGACTCTTGATGACGGGGTGCTACTGGACCTTGGTTCAGATATTCTGATTGACTCGCGTGGACTTCAACCAAAAGGCAGTCATTTAGCCCAGGTATCCTATTCAGGCTATGGTAAAGAGCAATGGACAGCCACTTATTCTGAAGACCTCGTTCTTGATTTTTCCCCATTCACTATCACTAGCGGCCGTATCGATTTTGCTGCAGATGGAGTTGCTAAGGGATATGCGGACCCTTCCGGATTTTATTTACTAAGCCAGAGCGATCCTGTAATTGCACAGCTCCCAGATAGATTATTAATTGACGGAGGAGAGCTTGGGTACATATCTCTTAAAAATGGCCCAAATGCTTTAGTCAGCCTTGAGGAGAAGGGTCAAACTTTTGAGATAACGGGCAACAGAGCAGAAGCGCTAGACCTTATGCTCCCAAACCTTCAGAATAATTATCACTCACAGCCGCCTCGTTTTTCTGCCCAACTAGAAAATGTCATTATAGATGCTGCTACAGGAGAATTAATCGAAGGGAGCATTGTTGCTTCAAGAGTGGATTCATCGTCTCTCTATACGCTTGATGCAATTGGAATCCCTATAGCACCACGTGAATTCAGGATTGAAAGGAGTGGTGAGGCTACCCAAGTTCAAATTGAAGGTATAGCGACTCTTTTTGGGCAACCCATCAACAACATTCCATCTGTTACGCTTGACTGGGACACAGATCATGTAGTTCGAGGCACCATCAGTCAAGACTCGTTGGATGGGTATATATGGTTGAATCCGGAGAATCAAGATGCCCGGCTATCAATTGCCTCATTAGAAGGTACCATTCATGCCCCCTTAAATTCTCCAATTTCATCTTTTCAGCTTGATATCGAGGGGCAGCTCGAACTATTAGCCCATTCGGAATTAGCTGCCAGAGCTGATATTAGTGCTACGTTTGATGGTCATGGGTATGGAACCGTGCACTATTTTGAAGCAACGCCTTTAGAATCCTCAACAGCTTTTGCGTTTAACGAACACGCTCTTTTCATAGACGAAATCAGCTCTTTTGACATTTACTACTCACCTCAGAAGGGCATTGAGTACAGGGCAGGCCTGCAGTCGCACATCGAATCACAACTGATTGAAGGTGGTTCTTTGATTGCACCTCTCCAGAATACAGAGCTTACAGAAATGGGCATCTCCTTTCCAAACCAGGAGATTCATGAGGGTATTCCCGGGTTTCAACCCGCTATATTCAATCAAGGAAAAAATCGACTGGAATTAGCAGCTGTCAGGATTCCAGCAACTCAACTTTCTACGAATGAAACAGAAGGAGCAGACACCGACTTTCTTACCCCAGAGTATGATTTTGAACTGCAATTGCTTTCTGATGCGCAGCCTTCATTCTCTTTAAGCATGATTCCGTTCACCGTACAAAGTGCTACTCTACAGGACGGTATCGTTTCAGGGCCAATTTTGGCATACACGTTTAACGAGCCGCTTGTATGGCATTTTAACGCCGGAGTATTTGAGATTCATTCGCTTTCTGGTTCATTACTGGCTCAAGAGGGTAAAGAATCTGAAAACCTGTTCTACTCGGGTGTGGTGCACCTAGCGGGCACTCAAGAAAGTAGTCCTTGTGAGACGCCAGCTTTTTATCTGACTCAAAAAGAACGCTCTTTAGATGGTTACTCTACTTCTTTTACCCCTTGTACCCCTTTTACAACGGGTAGATTTAGCGTAGAACTAGGCGAGAGTACTCTACGGGTTCAGACTTCGGATGCAACGCCATCTTTTTTCCTTGAAGGGGAATTACTAGATATAGCCAGCCTAACAGGTGGCAGTAATTCGCTAAAATCTCCAGGACAAATCACCCTGGACTTATCAACTAATACGGTTGTATCAGCTGAAGCAGAGATCAATAGGATCGATATACAGGTCCCATACAATGAACCGCTCTATACGATTACTCTAGAAGAGGTAGTACTTAATGAAGAAGGGTTTTCCATCCAATCTGAAGATCCAATCGAGGCCCAATCCCTTATAGACGGCGAACCACATTCGATTAAGATCGACAACGAATTTACGCTTGGCTGGTTGCCAGAGATCTCCAATCGTGGACGGAGTGAACTAATAAAAAGCGACGTAGAAGATGAAGTCGTTACTGGATTCTTTGACCATGCAGGATTTCACCCGTTAGCCAATTCAAGTGAAGCCGAACTTCCTGAACGAATTGCATTACCGGGTGTAGTTGAAGCATACCTGGTTTTCGCAGATGACGAGGATTCGGCAGTAAAAATCGGTAAAAAAACACGTGATGGAACAGAGCTTACTTCCAGTTCTGAGCAGTCTGTTTTCCTCTCAATACCTTTCTTTAGCGACCAGGCTGATCCTGTTTTATTTCCCGTCTCAATTGATATTCTTTTGAACGACGCATTTGCCTATACAAATGGAGAAATAGCAGGTAACTATGAAAGCGACCCGATTGACCTAGAAGATGCAGGATATCCTTTAAGGATACGTAGTATAAAATTCGACCCAAATCATCCTGAGGGCCACCGTTTACACCTTGAGGGCGAGCTTAGAAATCCTGAAAAAGAGGCGGAAGACGCTGATGGGCAAACCTACTTCCCGTTTGATGCAACACTATCACCAAATGGGTTTTCAGTCATTTTAACAGCCACCTCTACAACAAATGTCTACCCGGACGTCCTCGACCTAAAGATCCGCGAATTAACGGTTGATCATTCAAAGGCTCCTGGTGAGACGGTTCGTTTTTATGGCGAATTAATCAGTCCGCTTTTCAGTTCACCACAAAGACAAACGTATATAGGCATTGAAGGGTCTTATGACGCACGGTCTTCCGATTGGAGATATGAACTAGCCAGCTATCAACCAAGCATTCTTCCAATTGGCGCTACTCAATTGCATGTAGATTCCAGAAGCGGCTACTCCCTCAATTCAGATTCAGAACTTGATGTAACAATCGCTGGCACGTTCAAGTATGCAGGCATGCTTGATCCTGGTTTTACACTAGGTGCCATTCTAGATATAGGTGAAAACGGGATCGAACTGTGGCCAAACGATGACCTCTGGATACAACAGCCTCTTTTTGGAGGTATTCTGTCGACCAGTATTGATGCCCTTGATATTGTCTATGATGCAGATAACAACAGGGTTCTTACCACAATTGACGGTGCGTTTATCCCTCAGCTTTCCGTTGAAAATTCTAATGACAACGTCATTCCTTTTTCTGGGATTCAACTCTCTTCTGAAGGCACTCTTTCTATTACAGGTGATCAGCTTGACCAAACCTCTAATACTACTACAGAAACAGAGGCTCTTGAGCTCCTTACCAACCTCTCCCCTATCAAATTGATCAATGATGCGTTTCTCATCGAATCGCTTCGGCTTGTAAATGATAGTACAGGATTAAACTTGGATCTTTCGGGGAGAGTAACCCTTCCCAATTATCGCTCATATGCTCCTGGCAGGAATCTATCGGACCTGAACCCCACGCTTCCAGTCTCAATGACCATCGGGTATGATGGGACGATTGAAAAAGACAAGACGTTTTGGAATGGGCAAGAATTGGCAGGGCTCCAACCACAAAGTGCCAGTTCAAATCAGGGAATCAATTATTCAGCCGTCGACCTCGATTTTGATCCAAGAATACCCAGTCAAGCACAAATTCTCGCTTCTGCAACGCTTTCAATCGAGAATTTTGTAACTGCTTCTAATGCAAACCAAGAATCGAGCCTCTCAATACAACCTCAGCATTCTGCTCTTGAGGACCATGTCAGCCTTTCTCTTGGAAGTCATTCCGACCCAAACAGCCATCCCGGAATTCGAATCCAGGAGCAAGCTACGATCAATTATCTCATCACCGATTATCCTACAGTTGAGAAGCCTCTATTTAAGCTCCGCGGGGACTTGACTGATGTTTACGCAACAAAAATTTCCCTAGATAATTCTGCTGAACCTATTTTCACTGTTAGCGGCCGCTCGATGTTAACCGTAGATGGGTTTTCAGGGTACTTCCCCATCAAGGACATGACCATCGACCCCAGAGGAGTTACAGATCTTGGGTCTTTATCTGCTCCCTCTGCGCTAGCTTTCCAAAACATTGCCTCATTTGAGCTCAACTGTTTTGAGAACCAACAAAACTCAGTATCTGCTCTAAGACAAAGAAGAAATGATCCACAAAAACCATCCTCTAGATCTGTAACCAGCCCTGTAGATGGACCCTTTGATGCCCAGATTCGATTCGGAACGTTCTGTGGATCGTCATTACCTATTACACTGACTGACAGATGGTTTGCCGGCACATTCGACGAGTTCAATGTATCGAATGACACTTTTTCCTCAACATCACTTCAGGTCAACGGTGTAGATGTTCAATTTTCAGATATTGCATCATTCAAAGGAACCTTCACCTTTGATGACACCAGTACGCTTCCCTATTTCCAAATGGATGGAGAAACGCTGTATCAGGGTGTAGAGTTAACGAGTACAGGTAGCCTCAAATCAAGAAATGGCTTACCAAGCCTGAGTATCTTATTTAGCCCTGCAAGGCAGCCACTCGAGATCATTCCTAACTTTGGTTATGCTCGTATTCCAGGCGGTGGCATATTCTTTAGGCCAACTGAGTCCGAGATAGAGCTTGTCTCATTAGCACTGAATGAGCGCAGTAACAATAGTTTCTCTTCAAATTACCCTGGCACAACAAATAGTTCAGAACTAAATATTAGTGATCAATTGTCTCTAGTTACTCCCGTCGAGTTCGCTCTAGAGTCTGGGCGAGCCTCCTTAGATTTTAATGGAATAGGAGTTCTACGAGAAACTGAACAATTCACTTATCTCGATTTGGATGGCGCATTCTATGATGATAACGAGAAACTCAGAACCGACCTTTTTCTTGTTCAACGAGAAGGGCTAAATTCCACGAATCCCTCTCTGCTCTTTGAAGGCTTATCCAATATCAGTTTAAATTATTCTACAGTTGTTGGCGGTGTCATTCCAGGTAACTTTAGCTTGAGTTATTCTCCTGATTCAGCGCTTAGCTGGTCGGCGAACGGGTATTCGGAATTCATCCTGTCGGATACGATAAAACTCCCCGGGCACTTCTTAATGAACCCGTCTGGATTTGCCCTTACTCTACAAGATGAGATAGACATTGACAAAGGTCATTTTTCAGTAGATGACGAAATTTCAGTCTTCCTTTGGCAGCTAAGAGAGCAAGAAGAAATTCAAGGTTATACGTCCTTCACGTCCTCTATTGATCTGCTTCCTGGATACATGTTGAATGAAGACCGCATGAACGGGGCCTTAATCAAAGACCGAGATGAATACCAGTTTTATGCAGCTAGAAATCAGTATGCGGACGTTCCATTCATCTTTAATGGGCCTATCGATCCCTGGTTAGCCTTTCAAGATGGAGGCACCTTCGGAGGAGATGCCCGAAACTCAGTTTTTCTTCGCATGCTGCAGGATGCAAGGGCATCCTCTCAAAAAATCTCTGGTTTAACAGAACAAGCCACTTCTTCTCTGCAGAATGCTCTTGATTTGCAGAAAACCATTTCAGAGTCCCCAATAGCGTCCAAAGAGTTCTCCTTGTTCTCAAAGTCGCGTTCTACACGTTCGCAGGTAGGCCAACGCATTGAGCAATTAGGAAGCTCCGTGCTCTCAGAAAGCTATCCTTCAGCGCTTCAGTCTATTCTGAAAGATCTGTATGATGACGAAAATCATCCTGAGCTCAATTATGTACGTGAGCAAGCTTATGCCAGCGAAGAAGCCTCCGAAGCGCTCGCCAAAATGCGTTCTAGCATCGACCAGGCACGCAAAAGCGCAGATCTCGACATCTATTCCTTCCAGACCATTTCGCCAAGGCCTCTGTTGTGGTTGGCTGATAATGTAGACCTCACACCAGAGCTAGAGGATTCGCCCTTTACGATTCCTGAGGATGCAGAGGCGCTCAACTTATCAGACGCTTCTTTCCAAATTGATTTGGGTATCGCATCCGCCCAAACCAGAAGCCTCATAGCGTTTAAACAAAACAATGAATCTATTGACAGTCAATTTATCAGGGCCATAGGTGGACTGGAAAATAATCTTGTAAACCTCAAAACTGTTCGTACTCCAGAACAGGCCTTTGACTTTGAAAGTGCCAACGGTTCCATTCGTCAATTTTACGCTCAACAGATTTCTGATGATTGGACAATGTTAGAATGGAGCAAACAAAAAACAGACTGGCTAACATCTAGAGAGTCTACTATCGAAGAAGGCATTCGTACACAATTCGCACAGCTGTCGAGATTGGAAGATGCCCAAGAAAAGCTAAAAAAAGCTGCTATAGATCAATATAACCTGGCAGTAGAGATTGGAGAAAACACATCCTGGCAAAGAGAGGACTTGCCTGAAGGGACATCATATACTCAGTATGTGAATACCCTCTCAGAAGACGATGTCGAAGCGGAATTTGTACTCTCTGCCAAGAATATGTGGTTTGATGCTCCTCTTGCCTCCCTCACTGAGCTATCCGATTCACTTACATCACTTATATCCGAGCGAATAGATCAATTTGAAGTTCATTCAGATACGCTCAATAAAGTATCGGATAACTTTTCTAAGGCGCTTGACCCCCTCTACGATGTACAGACCCAGTATACAACTACCCTCTTTGGCATGGCTGACGAGTACCGCATTTGGCGTTCATCAATCAGAGGCCTTGATCCGGATGCTGTCGATTATTCTTTTCAGTTTACCCCGTACCGCGGTAATTACCGAATTCTAGCAGAGGACTTAACTCCTCCTGTTATAAATGATATTGTCGTGTCACCTTCAATCGAAGGATTCTTGAGTCATACTTCTATTGAGTGGGAAACAGATCACCCTGTAGAACTAGCAGAAATATCATTGTCTGTATCGGAAGACACGTCGAGCACAACGTACTTTACAAGCCTTGCGACAAGTTCTTCTACTTCTTATTTCACGACCAAGAGCGATTCAGAAAAAACAGAGAAAGACATTTCTCTTACATTGCGTGTTCGAGGCGCAGGGGGTGTGCCTGTAATCAAGCAAGGCCAATTTAGTGTTGATGTCTCTCCAACTGAGCAAGCAAACGCTCAGCAGGAGATTACCCTGGTACCCTTTGACTCTTCTCCTCCTCCATCACCGACGATTTCAGGCTTGGAATATTCCTCCTACTTTGGAGAAACACCCAACACGCTTCAATTTAAAGTCGAAGCATTAAGAGACATTGATTCAGGGATTGAGCGAGTAGAGTACAAAATTGAAAACGAGAACGGGAAGGACCTAATACAAGACTGGACGTCACTTCCTTTTAGTACTACGTACTTTGGAGGGAGGGTCGTTGAAACAAGTCTACCTGTACAAGAAGACGAGATCACAGTCAAAATCAGTGTGCGCATCACGAATGGTAGTGGACTAACCTCAATAGCAGCTGAAGAATTAGAACTTGACCTGGATGTATCGCCACCTACGAGTTCAGTGAAGACACTCTTGTACTATGACGAATTTGAGAATACAAACCAAAACTCATTGGCAGTCGAGGTCATAGACATTGCTGACCAGGAGTCAGGTATTGACAGAGTAGAGTACACAATAACAAAAGAAGCCCAAGCTAATCTTGCCAACGCTATCTGGGATGAATTCTTAACCTTGCCAAACCGACCTCAAAGAACAGGTTCGCAAACCATATATCTCCCCCTCGCAGATGAGTTTATAACAGATGCTTCTAATAACCTGTCCATTTTCATTAGAGCTACAAACGGAGCTGGATTGCAAAATGTAATCAGGGAGACGATTCAAATACCAGGCAAAGACACATCATCACCAACAGAGCCCTCTGTTACGCTAGAGCACACTGGATTTTATAGCGTAGATAATCCTAATCAACTTCGAATCATCGTTGGAAACAGCAGTGATTTTGAGTCAGGCATTGGTCGTGTCCTTTATCGCGTTCTCGATGGACAAAATGGGCAAGTTATTTATGACTGGGATGATTTCTTGATCATCAGCCCAGGCTTCCCAACGTATATCATTCCAACAACGGATAAGCATATCTCGCTTCCACGTTTTGACACAAGCAGATCGATTATTGTTGAAGTCCAGTCCTATAATCGGGCGGGTTTAGCTTCAACCAAAGCGATTCGATTCCTGCAAACTGAACTGGACCTTACCCCACCGACTGAGCCACAGGTTTCAGCCACCTACTATTCTGCCAAATCTCCCTTTTACCCTAATTCTATACTCTTAGACGTAGGCCGCATAGAAGACAAAGAAGCTCCGATCGTTTCTGTTGAGTACAGAATTGTAAATATCGAAAGCCCGCAACGTAACCAGGAATGGATCCCACTCGATCTTGGAAATCAATCTACTCAGACATTCCCGGGCTACAGCAGTGTAATTGCTGCCACGTCGCTTGCACCCAACACAAATCATATTATCCAGGTACGGGCTACAAACCTTCAGGGATTATCGAATACTGTAGACGTTGCATTGGAGATG
Source organism: Rhodothermaceae bacterium (assembly GCA_019634345.1). Classification (GTDB taxonomy): domain Bacteria; phylum Bacteroidota; class Rhodothermia; order Rhodothermales; family JAHQVL01; genus JAHQVL01. The sequence continues at coordinate 1,737 of JAHQVL010000281.1, read as the reverse complement.
GATGCTGATGACACACCACCAGTCACTCCAGCATTGTTGCTCAATTATACTGTAGAACCAGAGCTAAACCTTGGAAATCTCGAACTGACGATTGGTGAAAGCCGTGATCCTCAGTCGTTCATATCTAGAGTTCGATATAGAATCAGCGATCTCCAGCAAGTTGACTCCTTATTGCTGAACTGGCAGGAAGTCTCTCTGGACCAGACCTCAAATCAATTTGATGGAGTTTCTGTTCAGCACAATGTACCTCTGCTTAATTCAACGTCACGATATCTTGTAGACGTAGAGGTAATCAATGGTATGGGTCTTTCATCGAGATCGTCAGCAATTATTGACCACAACCTGATTAATGCAGCGCATTTACAGCAAGAATCGAGCGCAAGTATCGATCTTTTCTATTTCGACTCTACAAACGAAATACGTTCTAGTGACCTGGAAGTCATTGTACATCTACATGATAACTTTCTGCATGATGTAGACTCTCTTCAATACAGAATTGATTACACGAACGATGAGACGGCTGAAGAGACTACGGGGTCACGATCATCATCCACATGGACCACCATACAGAACCCCAAAAGCAACAAAGCAGGGCAGTATCGTTTCTATGCACCTGTTCAAGCAATGGGAGAGTTATTCAGCGCAACTGCCCACGTAAGGTTATTCGCCGAGGGGTCCTCAATAGTAGAATCTGAGCATTCTATTGTGGTTTCTAACACACCAGACATCACACCTCCCTCCAACCCAGACTTCGATGTAATTAATTATGGAGTTCACCATCCATCGAGAGCGAATCAGCTTGATTTAGTCATCAATGCAGTTGAAGACACACAGTCAAGAATATCAGAAGTCTCTTACAGACTGGTTAACAAGGAGAATGGATCAGAATCATTGATTGATTGGACGCCCATTTCCTTTGATACTTCTGCCGGTCTATTCTCTCCTAGAATAGTCTCGCTTGATCTTCCCGAATTCAATGAGAGCGTTCTACTAGCTGTTGAAGTTCGAAGTACGAACGGCAACAACCTTACAGCAACTAGTGAATTACCTGTTTCGGTTATTGTTGACACTACTCCTCCTGTTTTTGAAGACACAGACATCTTTGTCAGGCGATCTAATTCACAGCCTGCATTAAATCAACTCTATATTCAACTATTTGGTGTTTCTGATCAGGAGTCGCAGATTTCTTCGATCGACTATCGTGTTTCTATAGAGCAAGACTCCAGCGAATTAATTATTGACTGGACTCCAATTGACGTGCCTAACATTCAACATGTTAGTTTCCCAGAGATTCAACACGATTTACCTGAGAGTGAACACGGATACACTGTCCTGGTAGAGCTGAAGGCTACAAACCTCGCTGGTTTAACCACGAACTTCTCAGAAACTATCAAGCTCGACAATGACACCTCTCCTCCGCAGATTCAAGATATAGAGGCCACGTATAAGCTTACTATATCAGGTAGTGGCTATGTCCTTATTGAGCCAGGGTCGTTCCGTGATCCAGAATCACAAATTACCCACATTGAATACAGAATCGTTGACGCCACAGACGAATTGGTTTACCAGGAATGGAAGTCAATCCCATTACAAAAGGATATTAGAGTCCAGGTCAATCCTATAACTATTCCCCGCCTCCTGTTGCCGTTTGACGCAACACGTGAGGTTAATATTGAATTCCGGGCGTTTAATGGATTTGGCCTCTCAGAAATTAGACGAACCACTCTCGAAGTACCT
>JAHQVL010000280.1 GCA_019634345.1 Rhodothermaceae bacterium | reverse complement strand
TTTCGACTGCTCTGCCCACTCAAAAGGATGCCCTTCTTTGCTTCGATTGGGAAGATAGATCCCGCGCGGATCATCCATGTACGGCAGAATGTCTTCAAGCTCGGGCTTACCGTAGGGCGTAGTTACATCTCGCGATCCTGCAAAACGAACCGTCGGCACAGGTGCTTCCCCATCAGCATGGGAGTAATGGATGCCTTTGATGTAGACGTTCGTTGCTTTCGTTTTCCAATACATCTGCAAGCGCGATACCATCCATTCAGGATCATCTACATGGCGACTGACATGCTCATCTATGCGTCTATGAATCCCCTCAAAGACCTCCTGTGCCCAGGCTTCATGTTGAATGGTGGTCTTCAGGGCTTCTTTACCGTCTTGTGTTATATGTAGACGTGGATAGCCTTGCTCTAAGTTCTCTGGCAGTGGGATGCGCTTATCCGCCTGGGCATAGGAGCACCTGACAAGCGAAGACAGCAGGATGGTAATTAGAAGTAACTTATACATGGCAGTTTATACCGTGACTCATTTAAACCACCACACAAATTATCATTTTCTTTTACTATACGTCATCTTCCCCATCGGTGGTGTTTGCTCACTAGGAAAAGGTACGTAATTGCATATTATTATCAAGATGGCACCCACTAGAATAGGGACTTGAACAGGAATAGCTTTGATGCCACTCAGAAATAAAATAGCACTTACACCTGCAAATAAAAGAAGCATGCCTATGCTAAGCCACATCCCCGGAGATGAGGGGCTCCAGTTCATCAGTTCATTGGATCGAGCAGCTATAGGATTCGCATACCTGTAAATAATCAAAATGAAGCTGGCAATGAGAACGACCCAGAGCAATACCTCCCATCCGTTTGGCACTTCCACCAGATAACCAATCCAGAGACTCCTGATTGCAAGTGCCTGCAGGTCGGTACTTCTGAGCAAACCCTGTGGAGTAGTAAATACATCATTTGTATATCTATCTTGATAGGTGGAACCAACCAGCACAGTTCGCCCCCTGAGTGTCCTCCTGTGCTTCTCAGGTTGTTTAAGTAAGGACTCCGAAGAAATAACAGCAAAATTTCTGGCGTCAGTTGGCACAAAATCCAGATAATAGGAATTATCAATAATTACTGTATCTGGAGGTACTGCGGCCTGATTTGTACTGTAAGCTACCGTTGCATACGCCAGGGACCTGTACAGTGAATCCCGGTCCTTATGAAAATAGCGGGTAGAGTAAATGTTATTGTCTTGAAAAGGAGCAAATCCAGTTTTTACAAACTGCCTGACTTCTTCTGGTGGTATGACACTTCCCTGTTCAGGATCGATAATTTCTGGCACAATGACAGTGACTCCCTTTTGTTTTGCATCTTGAAGTGAACGCATCAACAGTTCATTGCCAACATATCCAGTATCTGCAATTGTAAAAAGGTAGTTTAATGCAATCACGTGGGCACCGGCAGCTACCGTTTCATCTAAGATGCCTGCAATATAACTGCGTGGGGTAATCTCTTGTATATTATGTTGCAGTCTTGCAAATTCGTCGACCTTCACAATTACCAGGAAATCCTCCTCACTGGCCCCTCCGGAAATTACATAACGCGCATTCACAACAAAGCTATCCCAGAAAGGGGTACTGAAGATAGTAACTCCAATGATCAAAATGGGCCAGATCAGGTTTGCGAGAATCTGCCACCGCTCTTGAAAAACCCTAACAGGATGCCTTCTTACTTTCCTTAACACGAAATGCCTACCGGTTAATATCTAACGAATACGTGACCCTATTTACGGGATTAACAACATAGGACCCGCTTCGTAATATACCTGGCTTTTCAGGTAATTTACCAGCGGTAAAGCACTTCCTTTTTTCTCAATATCTAAAAGAATGGCCAAAGCATCAGCATAGAACCCGTCTTCTAACAACACAGACGCTAGAATAATATCAGCCGATACTCCGCTGGAATATTTGGATTGAAGCTGTTCTTTTAACGTATCGTACTCTTCTTTCTCTTCATCTGTAGCCACATAGAAAGAACCACGCTCAACATCCTTGGGCAGCTCCGTAGGATATAACAGGAGCTGATACTCAACTCCACCAACAAGCTTATCCATTTTTGAGGGATAATGTGCTGTTGTATCTCTTATGGTGAGTTCAATCGCGGCATCTCCTGACTCTCTCAATACACGCAAGGTGTAGGAATCCGGCTTGGGGTTGGCTGATAACCATACAAAATCAGGATCTCCTGAAAGAACCTTTCCAGTTCTCGGAGTGATTAACACGGGAGGATCGGAACCAACACCCCTCCTAATGCCAGGATTAAAGGGTTTCCTCCGGCTGAATGTCTTATTCAGTACAAATTTCAAACGCGTCGCGAGTGTTTCCTTTGACCTACCCGCATCTCCTAAAGCCGGCTCTAAAAGAAGCTCACTCGACGGCAAGATTTCTACTTCACGCGCATCCTGTGTTAATATAACCGCTGTTGCATCGTTCGTAGTACGGATCCTGTCCCCTTCACTCAATTCATACTTTATGGTTGTATCAATTGCCTTCCAGGTACTCTCCCCAGCGGGACTTACTTCGATCATTCCTCTTGCTTCCGTTATCCACCCAAACACAGGCTGCGAACTTGCTGTGTTGGTCCAACTCCACAAAAGCAATACAGAAAAGAATAAGCGCAGGATTTTTTGCATAAATAGTTGGTTTTATTGAGTAGTATACGCAGGTTTTTAATCAGGGTTACCCATCGCGATGAATGGCCCCCAGAAGTAAGGATGTGGTAACTGTTCTTTTACTTCCCGGGCTGCCGTGCGGAGGGATGCAGCTTTGCCTTTTCCAGATGCCATCTGTTCATAGAAGTTCGTCATCAGATTCATGGTGGATCCGTCTGACACTTGCCAAAGGCTCATAATGACGGACTGAGACCCGGCAATCTGAAAAGAACGCCCTAAACCAAATACGCCTTCCCCATTCACAACCCCACCTTTTCCCGTATCACAAGCGCTCATTACTACAACCCCCGTTCCACTCAAGTCTGCCCAAGCCAATTCATAAGCCGTTGCAAGTCCATCCTCAATGCCAAGCGCGTTCCTTGCCTGAGTATACTCATTTCTTCCTGCTAACACCAATCCTGATCGAAAAAGTGGGTCTACCCATCGCGCCAAGTCCATCCTTATTGCACTGGCGCGTTTCGGAAGATTCACCATATCATCCATAAACGCATCAGCGTTGTTGATGCTTTCCTGAATATTGACAACCGAGTCATTCACCTCCTGCGCCGTTTTGAGTGTTCGTGATACGGGATTATCTAAGTTAGTCACAATCCTTCCCAACAGTTTTCCCTTTTTCTTTTCTTCAGGTTCTTCTACTTCTTTTAATGCATTGCTCCTCGGGAAGAGCTGGCGCTGGAATTCATATAGCAAAGCATATACAGATTCCATGCTCATGACAGTATCTGCCAGATGCTCAAAGAAAAAACCATGGGTAGTGAGGTGAAGGCCATAGGATGGATCTAGTTCGTACAATGTCGATTCGCTGGCATTTTCCCCTTCAATTACCCGGCTCTCCGGTAATTTTAGGTAGCTCTGGATCAGGTCTCCTTCATCTTTTGCATATCGAAGCTCTGGCCAGAGTTCGTTTTCAAGGCTTTCTGTCAAAATCTCAGATCCACTACGAACAGAAGGGCTTGCATTAGAAGAACTGCCAAAGTCAACATTTGAAACCACCTGAAAATCGTTACTCATGGTTGGCTTTGAAAACGTAACAAGGTCGCGACCAGTAGACAAATAACTGAAGGAGTACGTATCAATTAAATAGTTTCCATTACTATCAATAAATGTTTCTGCAGGCACAACACGTAGAAGACCATCGGGAGACCAGTACACACTAGATGATGAAATCCCTATCGGTTGAAATACGGTCTCAAAAAGAGCACTCCCGATTTGTTTGTACTCCTCTTCTATGCCCTCTCTCTCCTCTCTTGAACCGGACAACAACGTACGTCCTGCTTCAGCCATATGGGCTTGATAAAGCGTCACCAGGCTATCAATTGGAGTAGCTTCTCCTAGATCTATGAGATTTGGTATTTTGTTTGATTCTAGTGTAAAAACTGCATAGCGTTCAGGGACGCTTAACCATTCTGGATTATATCTAAACCACTCCTCAACAGGGGTTTCTTTGGCCACTTCGACCATTGCTTCAAGATCATAGGGGAAGAATCGTATCACATCAGCCAGTGTAGTACCTGATCCAAGTTTGCCCTTTAATGTGTTGATATCGATGGATTCGCTAAATGGTAAGATATCCACACGGGCATTTAAGGCACGGTACGCTTCTTCCTGTTCCTTTCTCAATGCATAGAGGACTTCCACGTATTCGAATGCCAGCGAATCGCTGTTCAGCCAATCCCCAGTTATTCCTCCTTTTGCTGTTCTTGCCCCTTTACCCACGACGCTCCCGGCCTGATTCAGCGTTTTGCCGACCGACTTGCTTACTCGTTTCAACAACCCTCCTTTCTTTTTCTTTCCTCCCTCTTCCGCAACCTGTTCCTCCACGGGTTCAGGCTCAGGTGCCTCTTCAGTAGCTATATCGGGTAACACTGGGGCCACATACGCATACTGCGCCACTCGCCGAGCCCGTTCTTGGACTGTTTGAAAAAGCCTTTGCGTGATGGGATCCGCATCTTCTAAATACAACGCCTGCTTATCGACTGAACGATCTAACAGCTTACCTTTGTGCTCTAGTACGGCCTCCAGGGCCATGTCGACGACTTGTTGATCTGCCCCTTCTTGGGTAGCCAGTGTCATCAATCCCGATACGGCTATCGTCATCGAATTTGTAACACCCATCCTCATCAAGGCATACATGAAAGGGTCTGAATTCGATTGCATGTCCCCCGCCAGGTCTCTCATTCGGCTCGTCAACACCGCGATTTCCCTGAAGTCTCTAGCTGCTTCGACAGGATTATTTTCTGATTTTATCACAGCCTCCCAATGCAAACTATCAGACCGGGCCATATCCTCCTCCATTTGCTCAAAGCGTTTATAATACAAGTAGCTCTCCTCATCTAACGATCCCTCAACATCCATATCATAAATAAGATCATCAGAAAGCGCCGCTGCTAATTCCTCATACTCCAGAGCGCGTACAGTGTCCTCTTGAGCAAGATGTAAACGAAACATGGAATTGTAGATGTGATACCGCGCATAAGGAGAAGCATTCAAGTCTTCTGCACTTTCTAGCATTCCGAGCAAAAGCTCCTCGGCTTCATTATAATCTTCCATATCCACCAATACCGAACCGTATTCGATACGGTTTTTAAACTGCAAGGAAGTTATCTCTGAAAACACCTGGTTATACAGATCAAACTGCTCCTGCAGATACTCAGCAGCCTTCTCGTATTGACCAAATTCCCAATACCGTACGCCGACTTTTCCAAGGTACTCCATATAATCTTTATGATTCATCGTCAGGATGCTCTCGTGCTCACTTAGGGCATAGTCAACACGCCGGTTTGCTTCAGCATACCCTTTACGTTTACTAAGCCGAAGTCGTGCACGCTTCAAGTACCTATTCGCTTTTGCATCAAGCAATACCAAGTGCGTGCGATCTTCGTAAGAGATAGTAAGATCCTGTAAATGACTGTTTAGATAGAGAAGGGCAGCTTGCGCCTGCGTTGTTTGAGAGGGAAACTCGGTTTTTATTTGTGCGATATCCGTAGGGATCTCAACATAAGGGATTAACAGGTCCAATCCTTTTCCTGCAACTTCTAATGCTGATGCATAATTCGACCCTTGTTCCAGGTTTACTGCTTCCTCATAAAGCTGTGTTGCTTCTTTTAGAATTGAGTCACGTTGTTGGTCTTGAGAAAAGGCAGGGGATGCGCTGATAAAAAGAAGGATAAGTAGTAGTAATAATAAAGATTTAGCCGGCTGAGCGCTCATAAATAATTAAGTGCATTAATTACATGGGATACGCTGAAACAAAATGCTTCAGTCCTAAAGGTAAAATAGATACAAAATCATACTACCAGTTGGTATCACGGAAAGACGCTATATTGGATAAATAGTCCTTTCTTGATCATTTTTTGAGCACCACGCCTTCCCCTACCTCCCCAAAACTTGCTTTAGGACCTTGACGAACTACTCCCACCTCTCCTCTACCCCTTCCAGCAATAGATCCAATGCTTCCCGCTCATGCACCTCTCCTCTAAAAATAAGGGTGTTTATCTGCTTCGTATTCGAGATATCTGATAGCGGATTGGCATCTAGCAAGATCATATCGGCAACCTTGCCGACGGCGATCGAGCCGTATTCATCGGTGGCATTGTAATATTCAGCCGGATTGATGGTTGCGGTTTGAAGGGCTTCTATGGGGGACAAGCCGGCGGTTACCAATTCCTGCAACTCGTCGTGGAGGCTGAAGCCAGGAAACACGTAGGTATCGTTCGCGTCGGTCCCGGCGATGATTTTCACGCCGGCACGGTGGGCTTGCCCGGTTAGTTCAAGGCCTTTCTGGTAAAACGCCATAAACGCCGTGCGACCTTCCTCGGACGGGTCCTGGCGAACCATCCCATCTGCATCTCGATCCCATCCAACCCGTTGCAATGGGGAAATGTATTTGAGGCGTGTATCGTTGCGATAGGCCTCGTTATCCGCAAAGGCATCCATCTTTCGGGTTAAATGCGTCGGACAAAACCAGGTCTCATTTTCTATCATCGCAGTAACCACTTCGTCGAACAGTTTGGGGTCGAATCCGTCCAGCATTTCCCTCCGCTCCTTCGTCGTCACAATCCGGTCACGAGAGGTATCTTCTCCAGAATACCTCGCAAGATATCGGGCACGCAATGCAAGGGCGCCTGGATACGATTCATACAGAAACAGGCGGGCGTGTTCAAAACTCTTCTGTCCGGCCTTACTGGCGTCAACGGCACTCACGGACTGCGGTCGATGCCCGGCTACTGCTACTCCTTTCTGATGTGCTGCTTCCATGAGCGTCAAATAATATTCGGGAAGGACTTGATGATACACCTTGATCATACCAGCAGGATCAGGATTAGCGTCAACCATTTCACGCGCCTCTTCGTTTGAGGACAAGGTGTTTACAACGGAATGTGACAGGCTCATAATACGAGGCCCTAGCAGCGTCCCTTCAGCTATTTGTTGCTGCCACTCCTGCTTCTGTTCATAGGGCATCCCGCCTCCCATTTCTCGAATGCCTGTTACGCCATTGGCGATAAAGAGGGGCATGGTTAGCTCATTCGCGAGCCACGGAAGGTGTACGTGCATATCCCAAAGGCCAGGAATGAGGAATTTACCTTGTCCATCTATGACTGCGCTTTGCGATGGAGCTTCTATTGTGTCACTCTCACCAAGCATCGTGACCCGTCCTGATTCAATGACCACCGTTTGATCAACCCGGAGCACCCCCGATTCGGTATCAACTACGTCCACGTTGGTAATGGCGAGCTGCATGGCATTAGTGCTTTCATTGGAGGACAGCACCCCTCCTAGAACAAGTAGGGTTAATACAGTATTCCAAAAATGTACTCCTGGCAGATTCAGGTATGCTCGAAGTCGTTTTAGAGCTGTAGTATCCATAATTCAAGTTGTATCCATGATTCAAAGACGTCCTCCCAGGAATTAATCAACCTGGGCAACCCTCTCATTGAATCCGCTGTACGAGAATATCCCATTCTTGTTCAGGAGCATAAGGCGGTGCGCCCAGGAGGAGTAACAATCGCATTTGAGCAAACTATTCGAGGGGACCATCCTATTTATCGATGGCCAAATTAGAGATTTCAATGAACAATTAAAAAGGAAAAAAAACCCAGCACCCCCACCGAAGCAGGGGTGCCGGATGATGCTCAGTTCTTCGATCTCACATGAATCCCCAGCTTTTCCAGCTTCGGTTTATCCTCATCGAATGCGATGCGGGCTACAGCGATGAAGCGGCGCATCCATTTGTCGAGGGTGGCCATGGCTTCGCGATGCTGCTTGGCGGCCTCGCGAAGCTGGCCTTTGAGGTATTGTTGCTGCTGGATCGCGGCTTCTAGCTCGACGATCTCTTCGAACCGGCTGTTGAGCAATTCGGCAGTCATGTTGTATCGGCTTTGCAACAAAGCCATCACGCCTTCATGTGCAACAACTTTTTCATACAGATGCCGAGCTTGAAGCACAAAGGCTTCTAACTGTTTATTCATTCGCTCGTGCAACCGAAGCGCTGTGATGTACTCGTCATTGCCAGCCAATGCCTGCCGCATCAGTTTTCTATCAGCGCTAAAACTTCTGCGTAATACCCGAAAGGCTTCTTTTACACTGGCAGTGGCTACTACCTGTGCCCCTAAATGCTCCCGGCGATCGGCATCGATGGTTCTAACCACCTCAATGTGCAGCGTGCCCTGGCTAAATTCTTCAGGGGTGTAACCCTGTCCGACTAGCACTGAACTCACTTCGTTGGATTGTCCATTAACGATGGCTTCCTCTGCCTGGATCAGGCGTGCTGGTATACTTTTTTCTGAATAGTACTTCATTGTTTTTCTCCGGAGCTCATTAATCTATTCTAGATCAAGCCCCCTACTGTAAGGTTTTAGTTGTAGTGAATTGCGGCGTCTCTACATCTATCGATAAAGAGACTCCTTTTCTCTCCAGACTCCGGACTGAAGGAGAGACGATCTTGGCGATCGTGTTCGGGGGGATAGGCATAAACCGTACGATGAAAATGCTTGGCTTAATATGGGCCTCTAAGCCACCAGAAGTCAATGGACTTTTCTGCACGAATTATAGAATGCGCTTAAGGATACCCACCTATTGCTCCATTGGCGCACCTTTGGCGCATAAGGTAGTCCAAATAGGGACCTTGTGTTTATTTTTCCATAGGAAAAAACACATTCAGGGCTTGCTTGTGGGTATTTTTCCCTGCCTCAATGCCCACTCACGTTAACCTGGAGCATTATTCGTACCATATCGAATTGCCGTCACGGAATACTGGATTGCACTTTTCTGCAGGAAACAATGATCTTAAGGCTTCCAGGTACGTACTTTTTTATACCTGGAAGGACGTACAATACGGTGCCCAGCATGATTTTCTGTTCGTGAAATGCCTTCCAAGGAAGTATGTATGAAAGGTACCTTGCACTGGATACGATTCAAGGTGTCCCTGAGGGTATTATTCCCTGTGTGATGTCATTCTACTTCACCCAGGGAACATGGAGTGAACCAAATAAAAGCCTGTTAGAGGAGACCCTTATACCTCTTTTCACTTCAGGGATGTATAGACCAGGAAGCCCATAGCTTTCCCCATCCCGTTAAACACTAGCTTGAAGGAGAGCCTGTTGGACCAGTGAAAGAACTCAATCCCCCACCTGAATAAACCCGGCCCAGTAGTAGGGTTGAGCCAGTTCATCGCTGGAAGCAATCAGGGATTGTTTGCTCTCACGCAGGGCTTCTGCTTTTTTCTTTCCGTTCAGAATCCCGTCGTAGTATCCAATCATCAAATCTGAGGTCGATGTATCCTCAACTTTCCACAAGGAGACGGCAACACTCTGTGCACCGGAATACATAAACCCCCTGGTGAGGCCGATCAATCCTTCCCCTTTGGCGATCTTGCCAAGCCCGGTTTCGCAGGCACTCAACACGACCAATTCGGCATTTAGATCAAGATTGTATACCTCACTGAGATGCAACACCCCGTCTTCCTGGCTAGTGGTATCCTCCACCAGAACAATCCCCGACAAATCAGGGATCGTTTCATTCACCACACCGTGGGTAGCAAAATGGACATAGCGATACTCACTCAGCCCTTCTTCTTTAACCTGAGACTCTGTTGCATCCTGCGCCCAGAACACTCTTGAGCGGCCGCCAAACATGCGATCCCAGATTGAATACTGAGAACGAAAAAGGCCCAAGATCTCCTTCGTCTCCCGTTCTGTTTCTGGAAGATGCCCCATTTTGCGAACCGCTGCATCCTCTTGCGTTTTCTCTGTTAATCCCTCAATGCCCAGAACCTCTCCTCCCCTCATTTGGGCAGATACGCCTCCTTCAAAAATGGGAGCAAATGCGATGAAATCTTTGGCTGGCTCATCAAACAACTGTGCAGTATTCTGGCTAAGCAGGGTTGCTGAATGGGCATACTGTATCGCATACTCATTCAACAGATAAGGAAGGTTTTGGTAGTCAACCAGTTTTCCAGAGGGAGGCGCCGTCAACAGTGCCTCAAAGGGTACGAGGTTTAGCTCTCCATCGGGCACAACAATCAACTTGTTCATAGTTGCTGTATATGCCCAAGGCTTTATGAGAGCCTCGTTCAGATATTGGGCTGAAGCTATATATGTTTGATAATCGCGTGTTGTGATTCCCTCACGCATAGACACAATGTGGCCAAAGAACGAAGAATCCACAGGCGCACTATAGACTTCTGTAGCTGAGTCCGAAAGCACAAAGGTATACAAGGAATCAGTGCCTAAAAAATATTCGACCAATACGGTCTGCGAATCCAATACCTGCGTTTGTAATTCCACAGGATTGGTTACAGAAACATCGTATTTGAGACGGTAATAGTCAGGATACTCCTGCTCCATGTCTGCAAGCAGATCCACATAGGTCTTTTCTAGATTAAATGTCCGCTTTCTAAGCGTATTGAGCGATGCACTGTCGGCAGCGGCCCCTTTTAGCTGCTCTTCATACAATTTCGTTTTGTAAAAGGCGAGATCGATCCGGAGTTCTTTGCTATAGGTAAGCAGGGAGTCCGGTATACCCGCAAATTGCTGGGCCTTTGATTCGGTTAGCGCATCCAAGAACACACTGGTTTTACTTTTCTGTGCGATATAAAAAGCGCGTTCCTTGTAGGAATCATCCCTGGTAGCGTGATAGAGAAGCATCGCTGCCTGAATGCCGCCCTCGAAAATCGATGCGGAGGTCTCACCCAGGGCAACTTTAGAACTTTCTGCAGTGTAATTATTTCGCACTTCTGCAAGCAGGTCGATGGCTTCGACAGCAACCATCAGCAGTTCCTCTAATTCTGGCTGGGAGATCCCTGCTTCTTGATGCTGACGCAATGTGGCATCCATATAGGCCGCTACAATTTTGACTGGCCAATCGGACAACTGCATCGCATCCAACAACTGAATGTCTTGTAGAAGATTCCCTTCACAGTGAATCAGATATACACACAATGATTCTGAATACATTGCTCTCGACGTATCATATTCACTTCGTTGATCGTGCAGCCTTGCGCGATGATACAATACCTCTGCAATGGTTGAGGAATGCTCTCCAACCGATCTCCGAAGGATTTGCAATGCTTTTTCATATTCTTGAACCGCCTTCGCATCCTGTCTAAGCCTCGCATACACATTGGCTCTTCCAAGAGACAAATGCCCCTGATCGATATGGTCTTTGCCCACCACACGATCCAGTATCTCTTGCTTTCGCGCATAACTAGCCAGCGCATCGGCATATTCACCCCTTTCGTAATAAAGCAGCCCGAGTACATAGTTGCTTCGCGCCGTAAACTGATGGTTTTGCCCTACGATACCCTCAAACAATTTGTTAGCCTGTGTACAATGAGAAAGTGCCTCATCGAACTGTTTTAGATTAATGTAAAGCGAACACATGTTCAGATTCAGCATGGGGATATATAAATGCTTATCCCCATATGTGCTTTCATAAATCTGTAGCGCCTTTTTCACATAGGACAATGCAGCATTGAAGTCCCCTTTAGCTTGATATAAGGCCGAAATCGAGTTATAGAAATTGCTCGTTTCTGGATGATCCTCGCCATAATCTCTTACCCTTATAGCCAGCCCTTTTTCTGCGTACTCGATACCTTTATCGTAATACCCGAAGACTCTGTACACATTCGACAGATTTTGATAGCCACCCGATGTCACGGCATGATCTGGACCTAACAGAGCTATCCGTATATCCATCGTTTTCTGGTGCAAGGCAAGAGCCTGTTCATAATCTCCTGTCCTCTGATAGATGAGCCCTAAGTTATTGTAACTCCGAGCCGTGCCCAGGTGCTGCTCCCCAACAAGGTCCTGCCATATCTTTAAGCTCTGCTCATGGTAATCAATGGCCTGATTATAATCCGATCTGAAGTAATTGATATTGCCCAGTTCATACAAGGTCACAGCAACTAGTGTATCCTGAGCGAGTAC